>NZ_JBQCXF010000001.1:0-80021 GCF_051956635.1 Neisseria sp. P0022.S010
ATTGAAAAACGTAAGGTAACATCATGGACGCTAACTGGGCTCGCTCGCTCTTTACTGTTTGGGTATTCATCAGCTTTATTTTAGTCCTCTATATTGTGTTCAATAGACGCAATAAGAAAAACTATGACGATGCTGCCAGCAGTATTTTCGATAATGACGAACAAAGGCCGTCTGAAAAGGACGATCAAGCTCAGTCAGTCCGTGATCACGGAGCAAAATAATGAACACAACATCCCAATTTACCAGTAGTTTCTGGAGTATATATATTGCCGTTATCGTCGTGCTCAGCTTCATCGGCCTGGCTTGGCTTCTGCTTTCGCAAAACGTTGTGAAACGCCCTAAAAAAGGCGAAGAAGTAAAAACCACAGGCCATGAGTGGGACGGCATTTCGGAGTACAACAACCCTCTGCCACGTTGGTGGTTTTGGCTTTATGTCTGCACATGGCTGTTTGGCGTCGGCTACCTGATTATGTATCCAGGTATCGGCGATTACAAAGGCCTGTGGGGCTGGAGCAGCCATGGTCAATATGAAGAAGAAGTTGCCAAAGCCAATCAGCAATACGGTAAAGCGTATGCTAAATTTTCCAATATGCCGATTGAGAAAGTGGCTAAAGATCCTGAAGCCCGTGCTATTGCGCAAAACCTTTTCAATACCTACTGTATCCAATGTCACGGCTCAGATGCCAAAGGCTCCAAAGGCTTCCCGAATTTGACCGACGACGATTGGTTGTGGGGCGGCGAACCTGAAAAAATTCAGGAAACCATTGAAAAAGGCCGTACGGCAACAATGAAGGCTTGGGGTCCTGAATTAGGTGAAGAGCAAGTAAAAGATGTGGCACACTATGTCATGTCCTTATCCAAATCCAAAGACCAATACGATGAAGAACGTGCCGCACGTGGTAAAGTCTTGTTTAACGGTCCCCCAGCAAGATGTTTTACCTGTCACGGCGACAAAGGTCAAGGTATCCAAGGCGTTGCTCCGAACCTGACCGACAACGTATGGTTGTGGGGCGGTACTCAAAAATCGATTATCGAAACCATCACCAACGGCCGACACAGTCAAATGCCGGCTTGGGGTCACTTCCTCGACAAAGACAAGCTGCATATCATGACTGCCTATGTTTGGGGTTTGTCCAACAAAGACGGTAAAAAAGCTCCTGCTAAAAAAGCCGAGCCTGTTCCGGCAGCTCAACCTGCCGATGCTTCTGCTCCGGCGGCCGCTTCGGCTCCTGCTGCCGATAAAGCTGCTTCAGATGCCAAAGCTGCTCCGGCTGCTGAAGCCAAACCTGCTGAAAAAGCAGAAGCGGCTCCGGTTAAGGTAGATGGCAAAGCTGTTTTTGAAGCCAACTGTAAAACATGTCATGGCGGTATGATTCCGGGCGCACCTGTTGTCGGTAAAAAAGACGACTGGGCTCCTCGAATCAAGCAAGGTAAAGACACTTTGCACAAACACGCGCTTGAAGGTTTTAATTCAATGCCTGCCAAAGGCGGCAACAGCAGCTTGAGTGACGATGAGGTTAAAGCGGCTGTAGACTTTATGGCAAATGAGTCCGGTGCAAAATTCTAATTTTGAGTCGGATTGAAAAAAGCGTACCTAACAAGGTACGCTTTTTTATATTTGATAAAACCAATAAGAAAAGACATATCAAAGAGGCAAAATATATAAGGCCGTCTGAAACATTCAGACGGCCTTTGTTCTTGGTTCAACCAAAATTCATCAATCCAAAGTGGACGTACTGCGTTTCAGGAACCATTCGCTGAAAGGCCACTCGACACTGTCGAGTAAGTTTTTGGTAATTAACCCCAGTTCCGTATCGCCTTCAATTTGCAATTTACGGTTGAAAAATAAGGTGTCGGGATCTTCCTCGCGCATCATCATGCGCATGAAGTCTATGCCGTTGGCGGCCAATCTCAGATCGGGAGCGCCGCTGAAGTTGTCGTCCAGGAATTTTTCCGTATCGGCACTAAACCGCACTTTTATACCGGCATCCAAAACTTCGATTTCGAATTTCCTTCCGGCAAAAAGTTCCATATCAGCAGGCAGTAAACCTTTTTTCAGCATGGTATTCAATACGGAGACCAAAATAAAGCGCGGAGGTTTGCCGGGAAGTTTGGTACCGATTTTCGCCATCCATTTGGGTAATATGATTTCAGGCAGCGCCATAATATGCTTCCTTCACGGTTTCAATACCGGGCTGGCCGCGCCAATAGCCGTCAACCAGTGTTCCGGTAGTCAGTCGTTCTAACTCGGGGCGGATATCTTCCCATGTGGCTTTTTCATCCAATACATCGCGGTGAATTTGGATAATTTCAGCCATGCCGTGCATTTGTGGCGACAGTCTGAGCATATTCACGCCGATTTTATTCAAGTCTTCATGGTGGGGCAGTAGGTTTTGGCAGCCGTAAGACATGGTTTGGATGCCGTTGATGGTGAGAAACGGCTGGCCTTCGCGCGTATTCATGGCCATACCGTGCTCGTGGTCGAGGCAGCGGAACTCGCAACTGTCTTTATTCAGATTGTAATGGCGGGCGGTAAAGCAACGTGATGAATAGGCGAGTGGCATTTTGCCCCAAGCAAAGAGTTCGGTTTCAATGCCGTCTGAAGCCTTGATGATTTCGGCAACCTTATCGCGGCTCAGCTCGGACGGTGCAATCCAGCGGAATGCCCCTAATTTTCGGAATACGTCCAAAGTGGTTTCATTGTAGATATTCAGGCTTGCACCGGCAACAAACGGGATGCCGTGTTCGCGTGCCAATTTGACCGCACCCATGTCGTTGGCTTCAACTTTAAACTTTCCCTGCTCCGTGATTTTGCGCAGGCGTTTCAGATCGGATTCGCTTTCGAGCAGGACTTGTGAAGAAAGAATAATCTCCTTACCGCTTTCCGCCAGGTCTTCAGCCAGTCCGAACCAGTCGGCAAAGCGCATTTTCTGACGGCGTGAGCAGACTACCTCACCCAAATAAACCGTATCCAACGGCGTATCCAGCATGGAAACGTAAAATTCCAGCAGGGCTTCTTTTTGCCAGAAAAATAAAATAGGGCCCAGCGACAATTTCAATGAATTCATTTTTTTCCCCCTTATTTCCATGGGCGGTTGTATGCGCCCAAAGTTGTCTGATGACCTTCCGAAACTTTGCTCAATGCATTGTTCCAGGACGGATTGACTTTGAAATGCGACGGGTCGGCTGCGGCTGCATCCAGTGCTTGGCGCAGGGATTTGGTTACCTGAGCCGTATACATCGGACTGCGTTGGCGTCCCTCGATTTTGATGGCGGACACACCGATTTTGATGAGTTCGGGCAACATTTCCAAAACATTCAGGCTGGTCGGTTCTTCCAAAGCATAGTAGGTTTCATCATTGACTTCAAAGCGGCCTTTGCACAAGGTTGGATAACCTGCCGGTTCATTGGGTTTGTATTGGTCTATCAATACCTGGTTTAGACGTACGTTCATGCGGTCGGGCAGTTGTTCCCAGCGGACGGATTTTGCCGGAGAGCAGACACCTTGCATATTGGGCGATTCGCCTGTTGCATAGCTCGACAAGATGCAACGGCCTTCCACCATCACACACAAACTGCCGAAGCCAAAGACTTCAATTTCCACATCAGTATTGTCAATCACATGTTTGACCTGATCGATGGTCAGTACGCGCGGCAAAACGGCACGACGGATGCCGAACAGCTCTTTCATCATATTGATGGCTTCGTAATTGGTGGCCGAACCTTGTACCGACATATGCAGGCGTAAATTCGGATGTTTGTCTGCCGCATACGCCATGATGGCGGGGTCGGCAACAATAATCGCATCGGCACCCAAATCCGCCGCCGTATCCACAGCAGCGTGCCAACGCTCCACTTGGCCGGCTTGTGCGAATGTATTGATGGCCATCAGTACATTGCGCCCGCGCGCATGGGCGTAAGCTACGCCTTCCCGCGCCGATTTCATATCGAAATTCAGTCCCGGAAAGTTTCGTGCATTGGTCGCATCTTTCAAACCCATGTAAACCGTGTCCGCACCGTTGTCCACAGCGGTTTTCAGTGCAGGCAGGTTGCCGGCGGGGCAGACCAATTCTGGAATTTTCTGCATTTTGTGTTCCTCGTCTTGATGATAACCTCTATCGGGTTAATCAATATTTTGTAGAATTCCGGATATTTTATGGATTAATGACACAAGATATGCTGATTTAAATCAAATTGAAAAATTCAGGTTGACGTAGGCATATTGTTTACAAAATCTTAACAGACGTTGTTTTTTATATATTTCATGTGCTTAAAAATTTTGATGACGGATTTTGTTTCAAAATCGACTTATGTTTTTAACTATCGTATTTATTAATTTTTACAATAATAGCGATAGAAAAATGAAAAAAGGCCGTCTGAAAATCTGGTTTCAGACGGCCTTTTGCTTTAAAGGGATGTATTTAAGAGGAACCCAAACGTTTATCGGGTCGGGTAAACACAAAAATAAACAGCGAGGTTAACGCGCCCAAAGTATCGGCAAGCATGTCTTTTTGCGCGTCCCAAATATCGCCTTGAGAACCCAAGAACTCCAGTCCGGCCTCTCCGCCGTCGATAACGGCATATTGCCATTCGATGATTTCATAGGCGGCAGCCACGCTCATGATGAAGAACAGGGAGAAAAACAGAGCCAGCGGCAGATTACACAGCTTGCGGCGCAGCAGCCATTCAGCCATCGGGTAGGCATAAAAGCCGATGATGTAGTGGGCAATACGGTCGTAATGATTGCGGTTTTCGCCCAAAATCGGCTCGACAAAGCGGTTGATGGATTCAAACGGCACATCGGCAAAAGTATAGTATGCGCCGATGGAATGCATAATCAGCCAGAAGCTCATGAATAAGTAGGCCAAATTGCTGAAGCGGAAAATGCGGTAAGTGGCAACCAGAAGGAGAAATACGGAGGCTACGGGGATGATTTCGGCGTACCAAACCGCGCGGTCATGGGGATTGATACCTGACCAAACAATGAGGGCGAAGATAAGCGTAGCAAGAAAAATGGGAAAGATTGGAGAGGGTTTATTCATATCGTGTGTCTGTAATAACAAGGGTTGCGTATTGTATAACGAGTCGGCGGATTGGCGGTTTCGGATATTAGAGGCCGTCTGAAAAATAGTTTTCAGACGGCCTAAAGTTTAGCCGTTCCAGAAATAACGGGTGATGTGGAAAAACACGGGCGCGGCAAAGCAAATCGAATCCACGCGGTCAAGCATGCCGCCGTGGCCGCGTATCATATTGCCCCAGTCTTTGACACCATAATCGCGTTTGATGGCAGACATAACCAGGCCGCCAAAGAAGCCCATCAGGCAGACGATGAAGCCGATAACGGCCGCTTGGCCGTGGGAGAACGGCGTAATCGGCGCTATCAGCGCGGCAATGGCCGTGGCCGACAAAATACCTCCGACTGTACCGGAAATGGTTTTGGACGGGGAAAGCGAGGGCATGATTTTTGCACCGCCGATCAGTTTGCCCCAAACGTATTGCAACACATCCGATACTTGCACCACGCCAATCAGGAAGATCAGCAACAGGATATTGTTGCCGTTGTCGAAGCCGTCCAAGTCGAGAAACATCAGCGCCGGAACATGGGACAGGCAGAAGATGCAAATCATCGCCATCCATTGTGTTTTGGCGGCGCGTTCCAAAAAGTGCGCGGTTTGGCCGCTGAGGCTGGCAATAATCGGCAGTATCAAAAAGCCGTAAACCGGAATAAAAATGCTGAACATGCCGTACCAGCCGTCATAGACGAAATAGTATTGCACCGGCAGCAGCAGGTAAAAGCAGACCACCATGCTGTAATAGTCGCTGCGGCGGCGATAGACGAGGGTCATGAATTCGCGCAGTGCGGCAAATGAAATCAGGAAAAACAGTACAACCGTTCCGATTTTTCCGAACCAAAACGCACCCAGCAACACCAGCGTCATCAGCCACCATGCGTAAATGCGGGCGTTGAGGTTGGCGATGGTGGCATTATCTGCACCGTTTTTGCGCTTGAGCCATTGTCCGATGATGCTGGCAAAACACAATACGGCAAATACGCCGACAAAAATATAGCCGGCTTGCGGAGTCAGATGAGCGGCGGCTTGTTCGACAATGATTTGTTGGGAAGTCGTAGAAAGGCTCATGCTTGTCCTCCTTTGTTTTGATGAACTTCAGGTTCATTTTGGCGAAGCTCGCTGCGGTCGTTTTCAGACGGCCTGAGTGCCAGCAGCGCTTCACGGCTGCGTGTCAAAAAACTGTCTTTGTCTTCGTTCTCCTGCAAGGTAAGCGGCTGTCCGATATGAACTTCACACAAAAGCGGGATAGGCAGGATTTTGCCTTTGGGCAGTACGCGGCTGATGTTGTCTATCCAAATCGGAACAAATTCGGTATTGGGTTTGCTTTTTGCCAGATGATAAATGCCGGACTTGAACGGCAGCAGGATGGTGTTGTCGTCAGTATTACGCGTGCCTTCAGGGAAAATAATCAAGGAGTCGCCTGCGTTCAGCGCGTCTTTCATCTGTTCGGTAATCAATTGCGGATTATCGCTATGGCGCGGAATCAGCAAGGCATTGAAAACGTTTTGAATGATGAAGCGTTTGAGTTTGCTCGTCAGCCAGTAATCCGAACCGGCGATAGGGCGCGTGGACAAGCGCCAGCGGCGGGGCAGGGAAATCCACACCAATACAAAATCGCCATGGCTGCCGTGATTGGCGTAATAGACCTTTTGGTGCTGATTGAATGTCAGCTCGCGCGGGCTTTTGGGGCGTACGCCCGTAAGAAAAGAGACCGACAGACACAAGGCTTGGTCGGTCAGCCAGGCAAGTTGTTTTTTGAGGAAGTTTTTCATTGTTTCTGCCTTTGGGGGTGAGATACCGCTAAGGATTTGGTTTGGGTAAATCAGCAAAAATAATCAAATGCTTTGGATAAGCAAAATTAAAAATTGGGCGGCGGTCAGGTATAAGCTTTTGCGCCATAAGGAAAGTGCGCCGTTTATCCGTTGGGTCAAAGTGCGGCTGCCTGAAATTTGGCGCAAACCGTTTTGCTGTAAGGATTGGTCAAAGTCTTCAGGAGCGTAGCGGTTGTCGGCAAAGTCTTGGAACACGCGGCGGTCGAAGTGAATGCGGATATGGCAGTACAACAAAACCGCTGCTAAGACGAGTAGCACCGCAAACCAAGCACCACCATATTTTGCCGACAAGGCGAGCAGCAAGGCATTGCAGGCGGCAACATAATGTGCGGTAGAGAGTAGGTGGGCAGTAATACGGCTATCGGTTGCGTTGTCCATCATTATCCTTGTTTTAAACGGTTGGCCGCAGCTTCGACTACCTGGGCAGTGGCCGGCGATAATACCATTTGCGGCCGAGCCTGTTTGAGTTCGGCCTTCGCCTGCGCCAAGTCTTTGCAGCCACCATAGGCCAGCAGCCA
The DNA here is from genome assembly GCF_051956635.1 of Neisseria sp. P0022.S010. Taxonomy (NCBI): domain Bacteria; kingdom Pseudomonadati; phylum Pseudomonadota; class Betaproteobacteria; order Neisseriales; family Neisseriaceae; genus Neisseria; species Neisseria sp. P0022.S010. The sequence goes on from NZ_JBQCXF010000001.1 coordinate 7,423, forward strand.
CGTCAGCACCACTGTGGCACTTCTTCCATAACCCAAAGCGCAACATACCAATACTTTACCGTGTTTTTGGCGCAAGGTTTCCAATATCGAGGCCGTCTGAACCAAATCGTTTTCAGACGGCGTTACCATATCCATTAAAGGCAGGGCGCGATATTCTCCTTGATAGCTACAGCAGGGATATTCAGCGCATACATCCAATACGGCAGGCAGATGGTTTGAAATCCCCAAAACGCTGCCAATCCATACATCATGGCGGACTGGTGCCATTTTTGCTTTACCGCGTAACCAATACGCCATGTTTAGCCGCACGCCCACCAGATAAGGCAACAGCAAAACCGTAGCTGCCGCCGATAATTTACCGTTAGCCTGTTTTTGGAATACGTTTGCATTCCCAGTCAAATAGGCAAAGGCCACCATCAGCAAAGACACGCTAATCCATATCAACCACAGCCACGCGCCACCCAGCAACGCGGGTAACGTCGTCAAACACGCACCAAGCAAATACAGCACCGCAATCTTTCTTGAGTGTACATTACTCAAGCCCAGTTTAAATGGCGAAGTCATCTGACGCGGGAAAGCCCACAACACCAGCCAGCCGAGCAATGCTCCGGTCGGCACGTCAATAAAATGATGTTGATAAGTCGTCAGTACCGACAAGGCAATCAGGCTTTGCCATAAGAAAAGTGGCAGGCGGATTTTTGGAAAGCGCGTCCAATAAAATGCACCTACGATAATCGCCAGCGCGATATGCAAAGATGGCGCTTGGTTGTATGGCAAATCAAATGCAGCCAATGAATCAAACAGCCAGCCTGACAGCCCATCAGCGGGCGGTTTGGGCCATCCGAAACGCAGCGGAAACAGCACGAAGCAAGCAGTCGCAATCAGTTGGGCAGCTACAAGGTGCGCTACATATCGGTTTTGTTCATGTGTATCACGGCAAAGAAAAAATGCCGCGGCATACATCAGGTTCAGCGACCAATAAGGTACAATCGTCCATGCCCAAAACGGAATATTGCTCTCCCATGCAAAAGCGATTTCAGGCACATAGTCCAGCGATGCCGCGTAATGATTGGAGATGCCGTAGCTGGTGTAGAACAGGATACCGACTAAAATCAGCTTGAGCAGGGAGGTTTTGAGGGAGGATTTCATGGATAGGTACATGGTTTAAATAAGGCCGTCTGAAAGTTAAAAAATTGTTCAGACGGCCTTTATTTTTATTTCTTCACTGCCAAGCTCACGGTGAAAATACCGTCTTCGTCTATCCATTGATGGATTTTTTCAAAACCGGCTTTTTCAACCAACTGATCCATTTCCTGCTGACTGCGGCGGCGCATTACCCAGTTTGGGCTGCCTGCTTTGTGGCTGGTCAGGGCACGGGCAATCATTTCCAGTTGCGGATGCCACGGCTGGCCGGTGTAAATCAGGTAGCCGCCGGTTTCAATGGCTTCGCCGAAGCCGTAGAGCGAGTTCAAAATCAAATCGTTGTCGGCAAACAATTCATGCAGGCCGGAGACGATGCCCAGGGTAGGGCGCGGCTGTAAATCGTGATAATTGGCGCGGTCGTAGGCATTGACTTCATTGAAGGTTACCGTGTTTTGCAAGCCGCGCTCGGCAATCAGCTTGCGTCCGGCTTCGACATTAATCGGGCTGTAATCGCGCAAGCGTACGGAATCAGGCAATGTGTCGGCAGTCAGGGCATCCAATACATAGCGGCCATGACCGGATGCAATATCCAAAACGTGTACAGGTTTCCCTGCTTCACGCAGTTTGGCTGAGGCCGTCTGAATGGCTTTGCCGATATTGACTTTGCGTTGGCGGATACCGCGCCAGCCGATGGCGTTGAGATAGTATTTGTCCACCCATACACCGAAAGCATTGCTGCCTTGCGGTTGATTGCGGTAAACGTAATCCAGTGTGCTGCCCGAATCAAAACCTGTTTCTTGGCCGATTCTCAAGCCTTCACTCCAGCGCGAACCCAGTTTGAGCGAGGCACGATATATTGCCCAAAATGCACCGCGAGGTGTACAAACAGGCAAAGGCGTAGCCAGTTCGTCAGCTTCGCGACGGCTGTCTCCAAATAAGTGCGCTTGAGTCAGATCGACTTGTTGTAAAGGCTGATTGAAACGCTCGCGGATAAAACGGCGCATTTCGACAAATGCAATTTCACGGTTTTGCTCACCTAAAGTATCGTGGTAGAAACCGGGCAGGATATGGCGTTCTTTAATATGGCTGCTCAAACGGTTGTAGAAATCGTGTTGCGGTTTGTGATGAACAACCCAATCGCTGCCTGAAATCAACAGTTGTACAGGCGTAGTAATCGCTTGTGCATCGGCAACGACGCGCTCGGCCGCTTCATATAAACCCAGCAGAATACGCACAGAAATAGCGCGGGCAATAAGCGGATCATTGTCGTAGCTTTTTTGACGTTCGACGTTGTGGGTCAGATAGTGGGCTTTGACGTAGCTGTTGACAAAGAAATTGCCACGCCATTTTTGCATAATTTTCAAACCGGTACGGGCAAACGGAACATAGAGTTTGACTTTGAATGCAGGCGAAGCCAATACGGCGCAACGGATTTTCGGCGCGTAATCGTGCAACCAAGTAGAAACCAATACCGCTCCGACACTTTGCGCAATCACGCAGATGTTTTCAGGTTTGATGCCGTATTCGCTTTGAATGTGTCGGATAAAATCATCTACATCTGAAACCGAAGTGCCAATACTCGGACTATCGCCGCGTTCACCAGGGCTGTAACCATGACCGCGCGCATCCAAAGCAAAATAGGCAAAATCATCAAAGCCCAGCTCGTCCGCCACAAACATCATCCTGCCGGAGTGCTCATGTCCGCGATGGAACAGCACAATGGCTTTGTTGGAAGAACCATCGGCAGCAGGGCGATAGCGGTAGAAAAGCGAAGTACCATCTTGGGTAGAAAAGTATTTTTGCTGTTCGGACATGAGAAACTCCTAATAGTCATGTTTTTAAACAGTATCATGGCATATCAAATAAATGCAATGATTATCCGATAGACGGACGAATGAAATGATGGGGAGATATGTTAAGTGCCGATTATGGTTGATACGATGAGTCAGTCAGTGGTTCATTTAAGATTTCTAGCATTTTTTTCTCATGATCTTTTATCTCGCTTTCTGTCCAGTTTTCGTAACTCATCATAATAGCTTGTTTTAAGCTATCATAAGTATCCTTTTCTTTGTAATACTGCCGTTTCCAATCTGGAAGTTTATTACTGAAACTGGAATTTTTACTTTGAGATAACAAATATAGATTGCCAAAATTATCTAAGACATTTGTATCTAATTTATCTAGGCCAAAATCTTGAGAGGGATTTTGTGGGTAATGGTGCTCAACCGAGCTTCTAAAACTAAATCTAAAATTTTTCCAGATAGATTGTTTAGATTGGTCAATAGCTGAAAAGACCTCTACCTTGTCTTGATATTTCCATAATTGATAATCCAATCGATTAAATACAAAATTTGGGACGTTTACTCCATCATTCCAAGACTTATGTACTGAAGGGGCGGTGTAATTATCATTTAAGATAATTTTCATAAAATCCCTGTTTCCATTGCAGTTGTTTTCAAAATAAAATTTATCGCAAAGATTTTCAAGAAACTGAATATATGTCTCTTGAGTAATACTTTTCTTATTCTCGAATAACCAACGCAATGTAGCATATAGCCAGTTTTTATAGATTCGGGATGGATTAGAAACATGAAACATAGAAAGCAACATTATTGCATTCTTGGTTTTATTATTGGTTTCTTGAGTATCAATGGAATCGCCATTGTCGATACCAAAAACATTTTTATAGTAATAATTCTTTGATTCTTCTTTTTTGATTTCCCATAAAGACCAATGCTCATTTTCTGAATGTAGTGAATTTGACTTAATAATATATTTATCAAATAAATATCGACAAGATAGCAATGTATCTATGAAATTTACAATCTTTTCTTTGTTCCAGTCTTCATTGTCAAAAGCACGCCAAAGTTCTTTTTCATCCAGAGGAATCTTTTTAAAGGTAGTTTTGTTAATGCCGGTAGGAAATTTTTCTAGATAAATTTTCAAGATATGCATCAAAAAGTTAGGAAAATCAATAACGGAATTAAAACGCCCATCTGTCTGCTCGTTTGTTTTTTCTTGGGAAGAGTGAATATCCTCATTATTGGCGGTTATCAATTGAAGAATTGATTGTTCTTCATTTGCGGAGCCGTTATCTGAATGTTGAGTTTTTTCTGTATCAGCAATATTCTCAATAATTTCATTAAATTTTTTTGGAATAGTATTTTCCCAATTCTTGCCAAAAATATTTTCTCTAAGTGACTGGTTAATTCCCATTACAACATATCGGCTCATGTCAGAACACGCATCCCAAATTTTGGCGAAAATAGAGCGTTCACTATCTGTGTCTAAAACCTCCATTAAAGTAGCCTTGATAATCTCATGTTTTTCTAATTGCTCTCCCCGCGTATTCATAATTTCAAAGTAATGATTGAGGTCGGTGTCTTTGGGTACTTCGGTTCTAATAATTTTGACATTTTCTTGTAAGAACTCTGCCAAACTCATTCTCTCTTCTTTTGTCCTATCTGTTTCCCAATATTTTTTTATTGATTTTAAAGCATTTTTAAAAACATCAGGTATAGAGTCGGAGTCAAGATCTTCTAAGGCATCGTCGGAGTCATGTCTATGCTCAAAGTATACATTTCTAACAAAGGTATCTGATTTTAAGTAGTGCATGATTAAAGTCAGTGTGGTCAATCGTTGTTGTCCGTCTATGACTTCTAAATCTCCATTTTCTCTTTTATAAATGACTAAGCTGCCAATATAATAATTATTCTTATTTTTTGCATTCCATAGGTCTTGGATAAGAAGGCTGATCTCATCATCTCCCCATGCGTAATTACGTTGATAAATAGGAATAATATATTTGTCTTTATTTAAATTTAATAATTCATTTATGGTTAATGTTTTTACGTAATCATTATTTGTTTTCATCTTTAATTTCCAAAATCTCTTTTATTTTAGGGTCTACATGTTTTGAAAAATTGACTTTTCCGGTTTGTTGAATAAAACGCATTACTTGTTCGGGAGTAATGGATCTTTCAATATAAGAAATTAATCCGGCTGGAGCACTAGCCTTTTTCTCAATGGTCGTGAAGGTAATGCGCTGATATTCTACCCGAGTACGGTAAGCCCATAGAAAAGCTTTGGTTATAAATTCTTCAAAATGGCTTTCTCCAAATTTATCAAAGTAGAACAATACGGTACATTCAAATAAATTTCTAATGTATTTATCACCAGTTCGATAGCTGTATTTATGATTGTTTAAAAAAGTCATTACTCCTTTTTCTAAATCAATTCCATTAATAGAATGAATTTTATCTAACAATCCATCCTTTTCTTTGAATAGTTTTTCATAGATGGCTGTATAATGTTCAATGTAATCAAAGAAATATTTTCCATTGATTAACACTTGTGTGGCCTGAAATGCTGATATTGATCGATATAAAAATGGATTTTCATGTAATAATTTTTGTATGGTATGAGTAGCTAATATTCCGTGTAAGTAAGGATAATCAACTTTTTCATGAACGCCTTTAAATGTATCTAATTCATCTGATGTAAATATTTCTGCATTCTCTTTGTAATGCCAGCGGCGAAGTCTAAATAAGATATAATTGATAATTTTATCTAAATTATTTATATCATTAGACATTGCAGATTTTTCCCAGCGTTCGACACATTGGTGAATAATCCGCTCGTCTTTATCTCTCATGTCTCTTAAATGATAGGCTTTTAAGAGGTCATAAGATTCTAAAGGTTTGCCTCTGGCATTTTGTGAATCAAAAAATTGAAAAGCCTCATCTAAGTCATCTAATTCAATACAAACCATTTCACACCTGTTAAGGAGGTAATCCTTAAATTCATTTGTGAAATTATAGTTTTTAAGAAAATTATAGTTCGTTGTAATATTATTTTTGCTGATGCTATGATTCGGTTTTTCCTTTAAAAGAGACACATCCTTCCCCAGTTTATGAAGCAATAACGAGAGTGTAATAAGCCGCTGTTGGCCATCTACTATTTCAGATATTTCAGAACAGTCTTTATTTTTATTTAAAACAATTGTTCCGATGCGGTATATTTTTTTCCCCTCCCTAAAATTTTGGAGCAGGTCATCGATTAATTGTTGTACATTTTTGATTGTCCATTTGTATGGTCTTTGATAATTAGGGATACTCAAATTTAATTTAAATATGTCATCAATCTTGAGTATTTCTGCTTTTTCTATGCTCATATATATACCCCTTAGTATGAAAAATAGGTAAACATTATAGACTACAATCGGCAAACTACTACCGACATATCATCATAAACTCTTTGTTTCGCAATTAATTTACGAAATACAGTCAGACGGGACTTATCGTTATCATATTGTTGCCAAATTTTTTCTCTTATTTCTTCCGATAGGGTGTCGCTTAGGCCGTCTGAACAAAGCAGCAGGCTTTCTCCTGCTTTAAGCGTAAGTTCGATATGACACATTTTGTCTTGGAATTCGGAATAATCTGCTGCTAGATAAGAAGAAACGCCGCCATATATGGTGGTGAACTCTTCTTCTTTTTTATCCGACAAACCATCCAGCAATTCGGAGAGTATCGAGTGATCTTGGGTCAGTTGCTTCCATTTTCCTTGTGTATCAATCAAATAGGCGCGACTGTCGCCTACGCTGATGATTTTGGTTTTGCCGGTGGTTTGGTCAATTTCTGCGGCAACAAAAGTGGTTGAGGAACCAAAATAATCTTCTGCCAACTCTTTAGATAAAGCGGCTTGTATATGATTGATGGTTTGACGGCTGAGTTTGGCTGTACGGCTTAATAGGTGCATGGCTAATTTGCTGGCCTTTTCGGGACGGTTGCTATTGGAAATGCCGTCAGCTATCCCGATGATAAAGCGTGGACGGGTTTCAAGACGTGTTTCAGCGGTCTTGAGTTTATATTGAAACACTTGTTCGCCGTTAAAAAGGGCATCTTGGTTGTGCTGTTTGTTGCTGCCGATTTGTTGGCAAAAGGTGATTTCGCAAAATTTGTTCATGATTTGTCCGTTTGTTGGGTGAATATTCGCTGCAGGCTTTTCATTGTTTCTAACTCTCCGGATTTACACTTGGGCAATACGTTTGAAATTTGATAATTAAGGTTAAAGGCTGTCTGAACAGTTTTCAGATGGCCTTTACTGCGTTTAACCAAGCACTAATTAACTGCTAATTTTACTGTGTTTTAATACATCCATCGAAACCCGAATACACATTTAAAAAGGAAATCAAACATGAAAAAATTCTTATTGACCGCCATCGTTGCTTTGTCTGCCGCTACTGCCGGTGCCAGCGATTACATTGAACAAAAAATCTACAGCGACAAAAACTTCGAGCAAAATCGTGCTAAAGCCGTAAAAATGTTGGAACAACGTGGCTATCAAGTTCACGATATTGACGCCGATAGCCGTCGAGGCCAGCCTGTGTTGGATATCGAGGCTTTTAAAGATGGTCGTGAGTACGACATTGTTTTGTCTTACCCTGATTTGAAAATTATTAAAGAACGCATCGACTATTAATATTTTGATGCAAGGCGGATTGTCGCAGGGCTTTTGGGTTCTGCGACAGTTTGCTATTTAGGTATTTAAAGAGTGTAAGCGGCATGTAAATTACCTAAAATAAATGAACTAAATATGTTTTTTATTTTCCATTTAATTCAAAGTGTTTGATGTTGGGAATCATGATATGGATTTGAATGATTGGAAGGAAAATGGCCGGCCGAAGCAGATGGGCGACCAAGGCAAACCTTTAAACGACGGTGTATCTGCCGATTCCCAACAGGACGTTGATTTTTGGGATCGCAATCGAAACAATACTGTTGAAAACGAAGTTGAGGTTGCGGCTGAAACGGTAGAAATTCAGGAGGCGGTAGAAGATCAGGAAGCAGTTGAACATTCTGAGATGCCGTCTGAAAAAAGTGAAAAGAAAGCCAAACGCAAAAAAGACAAGGCGAAAAAGAAAAAAAATAAAGCCGAGGATTTGAATGCGCCTGATCTGTTGGGTACGAATAAGGGCGTGGAAACCATGTTCCGCAACGCTGTACGCTCGGAGATGGAATTGTTGGCGCTGGCGGCAACCAAAGCGAATATTATGATTTCGCTGAATGGTTTTATCGTGTCTGCACTGATGATTTCGGGCGCGTTTATTTTTTCATCGTCGCCCGAATTTCTGATTCCGGCCAGTACGTTTATGATTACTGCCGCCGCGTCTATCGTGTTTGCGTTACTTTCTGCTTCGCCGGAACGTATCGGCAAAATGCAGGCGGCGCGGACATGGTTTAAGGATTTTATCCGCGGCCGTTCTAAACTGCGGGATTTGAAAACCCGCCTCAGTAGTACTGAAACGCGCTTTTTTGGCGGCAGCCAACCCAATATTTTGATTTATGAAGACCGTGTGAAACTGCAAAAAGATCAATATTGGGAAATGATGCAGGAGATTATGGGCGACCGTAAACAAATCTATGAAAAGATGAGCGACCATCTTTATTGGCTTGGTTTGTTGGCGGACAAACAGTTCAAATACATCAATTTGTCTTACGCGGTATTCCGCTGGGGCTTGCTGGCTTCACTGGTGGCATTTATCGGCGTGAAAACATTGCCGTCATTGCTGATACCGCCGGCCAACAATGCGGCAGAGCTGCGTTCGCTGGGAATCAATATGTTTAACGGTGTGTATGAGCCTTCCGCCGTACAACAGCTTCCGGACGGCAATTTGTTGATTGCGGAAGACGAACCCAACCATGCGTTCAGTATTGTCAGCATTGATAAAACCGGCAGGTTTGTGGAAGACGAGGCATTGGATACACGCGTGATTACCGGTTTCAAACGCCGCCTGAGCGACTTGGAGGCTTTGGCGCGCGACAATGAAGGCTTTATCTACGCGCTGACTTCACATTCGCGCACCCGTAAAGGCAACCGTTCACCCGACCGCGAACATCTGATGCGCTTTAAAATCCAAGATGGCAATGTGTTGGGGCTGACCAGTTACGACAATCTGACGCAGGTTTTGGAAACCGACCACAAGCTGCATGATTTGATTCGCGAGCAAACCAAGGCTGAAGTTTCTTTTGAAGAAATCAATATTGAGGGCATGGCGTTTGATCCGGTAAAAAAACGTCTTGTTTTGGGATTCCGTGACCCTGAGTTCAACAACATGGCTTTGGTTGCATTTATTAGCAATCCGAAAGATGTATTTGAGCGCAATGCCAAACCTGAATTTGATGAAGTGGCGGTGATTGATATTGATGGCGGCGGTATCCGTTCCCTCAACTATGATCCTGTGTTGAAAACTTACGTAATTGCCAATGAAGTGAAGGATGAGAATGGACAGAAATTCTCGCAACTGTGGACTTGGAGCGGCAACCCGACCGATGAACCGCAAAAAATCTCACTGCCTAATCTGCAACACATCACCAACGTCGAAGCCGTCGATTCGATTACCGTTAACGGCAAGCCGCAGATGATTTTGATGGGCGACGAAGGCAATGCTTCGCAGAAAATTACTGCCAAGTATATGTTGGTAGATTACAGTCAGCTGGGTAAACAGTAAGTTATCTTGGCTACTGGATAAAAGGCCGTCTGAAACCATAAACTTTATGGTTTCAGACGGCCTTTTTGTTTTCAGTAAAACAGGTTGATGGGTTGAAACGGTGATTAACCCAGGAACGCGGACAGGTTTCAGACGGCCTTCAAGCCATTGATGACACGTTTGTAGCAGGTATAAAACAATGCCGCGCAGGCGAGCCACATAAGGATATAGAAAAGAGAATGGAAGCTGCCGGCGACTGCATACCATACGGCCAATGCGCCGATAAAGAATGCACGGTCGCTTTTGCCGAATGGCCCGTCATAACGTCGGCCGTTGCCATGAACTTGTCCCAAAACGCCGCAAAATTCAGTCATTGCCGCCAGCCAAATAAACAGGGCAATTTGTACGCCGCCGAAGGGCGCGATAAAGGCAAAAGGCAGATACAAAGCAGCATCGGCGGCAATATCGGTGATTTCATTCAAATAACCGCCTAATGCCGATTGTTGACCGAATTCTCGTGCCAGCATACCGTCCATCGCATTCAGCGCCATGCGGACAAACAACCAGATCGGCAAAAGCCAGAATAATGTGGATACACCTGCAAACAATGCTAAAAGCAAACCGATCAAAATGGAAACGGCGCAGGCAAACAGGGTGACCTGATTGGCAGTAATGCCTTTTTGATACAGTCTCTTAACGATGGGGCGCAACAGGTTTTGAAATTTTGGTTTCAGGGCGTAGATGCTCATAATTATGCTATATAAAAGAAAATGAAGTGCCGTGATTATAGACGAAATCCGTTATAATCCGTCAATCTTCGAATCACGCGGTTCGCAAACCTCCCGCGTTAACAAAACTAGGAATTTACAATGGAAAAACAGCAAGCCCTCGTTATTTTTTCGGGCGGGCAGGATTCAACGACCTGCCTGATTCAGGCAATTCAAACCTATGGCCTTGAAAATGTGCAGGCCATCACTTTTCAATATGGACAACGCCACGCCATCGAATTGGAGCGCGCGCGTTGGATTGCCCAAGATTTGGGCGTGAAGCAGACCGTGCTCGATTTGAGCCTAATGCAACAGATTACGCATAACGCGTTGATGGATGATACGGCGGCGATTGAAACGGCTTCAGACGGCCTGCCCAATACATTTGTAGATGGGCGCAATGCTTTGTTTTTGCTTTATGCCGCCATTTACGCCAAAGGGCAGGGGATACGCCATATCATTGCCGGCGTGTGCGAAACCGACTTTTCCGGTTATCCCGACTGCCGCGATGTGTTCGTCAAGTCGATGAATGTTACGTTGAATCTGGCCATGGATTACGCTTTCCAAATCCACACGCCCTTGATGTATTTAACCAAAGCGCAAACTTGGGCATTGGCGGATGAAATGGGCGTGTTGGATTATATTCGCGAGCAGACGCATACTTGTTATAACGGCGTGGTCGGTGGTTGTCATGAATGTCCGAGCTGTATTTTGCGCGAACGCGGCTTGTCAGAATATTTGGAAAGCAAAAAGGCCGTCTGAATTAAGAGGGGCATCTATTTCCAATATCCAGTAATACGAAAAGGCCGTCTGAACAATTCGTTTCAGACGGCCTTTGGTTATGTGTTTTGTTCTGCTTAGAACAGCAAATCTTCCGGTTCGCTGCTTGCCGGAGCCTCTTTCACAGGCGCAGAGGCCGGGGCAGTAGCCGGTTCGGAAGCGGCTTTAGGCGCTGAAGCAGGCGTCTCGGCCGGAGTGGTTGCCGGTTTGGCAGCAGGTTTTGCCGGTTTCACCGGAGTCGGACGAACGCTTTGTTTCGGTTCGGATGCTGCCTTGTTTGTATCGTCGGTAGCATCGACTTCGATTTCGGTGCCTTGAGGCAATACCACATCTTTAGCAGGAGCCGGTTTCGGCATGACTTTTGGTTTGCTGTAAGCATCCGTGCCGCTGGTCCATGCCAAAGATTTTAAAGGCGATTTGAGTTTCACGCCTTTGGCGCAGGTCAGACAGTTTGCCGCGCCGGTGCGTCCTTTCAGGATTGCATCCACACGCGCTGCAGGAATGGTTTTGCCGTGCGCTTTTGCCCAAGCGGCAATGCTTTTTTTCAGGGCAGCCGTATCAAGATTTTTCTTGTTGTACGGATCGCGATAGGCAGCCAGCCACAAGTTTTGGTTGGCATCTTCGTTCAGGCTTGCCATTTGGTAGATAACAGAGGCAGGAGCACCTGTTGCGATGGTTTTGGCAAATTCCAATGCGTCAGGCGATTTCATGCGCACGCAACCATGGCTGCGGACGCCGGGCACGCTGGCAGGGGCATTGGTGCCGTGAATGCCCAGGCTCAATTTAGGGTCGCCAAGGCGGACAAATACGGGACCCAGCGGATTATTCGGACCGGCCGGTACGCTTTTTACGCCGTCATTGCGTTCTTTTTGGATGGATTTAGGGATGTGCCAAACCGGGTTGTAGGCTTTGGCGCCGATTTTGTGTTCGCCCAGAGTGGTTTGAGTCATGGCTTTGCCGACAGCAACAGGATAAATTTTGCTCAGTTTGCCGTTGTCGTAGAGGAATAGACGCTGTTGCGTAATATTGATAACGACGTGTTGTCCGGAAGAGGCGGGAGAGACGTCTGGAATAAGTGTGTTTGCAGCAGCGGCCGAGGTTAGAAGGGCGGCTGTCAGGCCAAGGAATAATTTTTTCATGTCGTCTTTTTTTGTGGGGATTGAAATGAAAGTTTTTGGCGCATGATACCTGAAACTCTGTGTTTTTGTGAGAAAATATGCGCTTTCGGTATTGGAAGGCTGTCAGACGGCCGGTAAGCGGCTGTCTGACGGAAACGGTATGAGTGTGAAAGAACGGTATCAAGAGGCGGAAGTTTTTTCTTTGGATTATGAGGGCAGGGGTGTTGCCAGAGTCGATGGGAAGACTGTATTCATCGGCGGTGCGCTGCCCGGAGAGCGTGTAACGTTTGCCATTCATAAAGAAAAAAAGCAGTTTGCAGAAGCTCAGGTCGAAACGGTTTTAAAACCTTCTTCCGAACGCGTGGAGCCCGCTTGTTGCTATTTTGATACATGTGGCGGCTGTTCGCTCCAACATGTTTCCTTTGGCGCGCAAGTTGCATTAAAGCAACGGATTTTGGAAGAGCAGTTGGAACGGATAGGTAAGGTCAAGCCGGAGATAATTTTGCCTCCTTTATATGGTTTCTCCTGGTATTATCGCGATAGGGCGCGTTTAAGTGTTGCGGTGGATAAAAAAGGCCGTCTGAAACTCGGTTTTCAGGCTAAAAAAAGCCATGATGTCGTCAATATCCGCCATTGTTCTATTTTACCTAAACATGTTTCTGATAAATTGCCTGATGTCCGAAATTTGCTGCAAAAGCTGCATGATGACGGTGTGAAAGTGAAATTTGTTGAGTTTTATTGCGGGAGAAATGTGACCGTACTCAACATTCGTTTCGTAAATCAACCGTTTGGACAAATATTAAGCGAATTGCGTAATTGGTTTGATAAGATATTGTCGGGTGCTGAAAAAGCATGGCAAATATGGCTGCAGGATCATGCCGAATCCTTGCCGTTTTATCCCGAGAATGTGCCTGCTCTGAACTATGATTTTGCTCAATTTGATGTAGAAATGCCTTACAAACCGGGTGATTTTACGCAGATTAATGCGCAATTGAACGAAGTGATGGTGGCAAGGGCCGTCAGACTTTTAAACCCTCAAAAAGGGGAGAGGATTGCCGATTTGTTTTGCGGTTTGGGCAATTTCAGTTTGCCGCTGGCGAAAAGTGGCGCATCGGTTGTCGGTATTGAAGGCGCCGATTATTTGGTAGATAGGGCAAGGGAAAATGCCCGCCTGAATCGTTGTGCCGAGAATATGACGTTTTCTGTTGCCGACTTGTTCGATACCGATGAAAAGACTGTCGAGTCATGGGGGAAATTTGACAAGATGTTGCTCGATCCGCCGAGAAGCGGTGCTTATGCTGTTGTCAAATCACTACACAAACCGTTTTTGCCTCAGAAGATAGTATATGTTTCATGCAATCCATCAACATTTGCACGGGATGCCGGTGTCTTGGTGGATAAGGGCTATAAGTTTAAGGCAGTAGGAATCATGAATATGTTTGCACAAACCTCGCATGTTGAATCCATCGGTGTGTTTGAGTTGTAAATTGGTATCAAGTCCTTTATGTGAGTAGGGTTTTTAATGTAAAAATGAGTCCATTCATGTTATCATCATTCGTTTGGGGAATTCATAACGTTGAAGTTGCGCGTAAAGCAACAGATGTTAATAAATGCAGTTTGCAGCACAAGACCGGGAGGTGTTCTTGAACTATCAACTTTTAACTATTTTTTTGCTGGTGCTTTTTTTGCTGGTGTTGTTTTTTGTTCGTCATAAGCAAAGTAGCGAACAAAGAGGCAACTCAGGCAAACAAAGCGCACATGCATCAAAAGGCGGCCATAAATCTGCCGCTCATACAGCCTCCTCTGAGGATGGAAACGACTGGATTGAGAAAGTCAACCAGACAGTTTCCAATGCGGATAATCAAGATTGGGAATGGGGCGGAAGTGGCTCAAGCAATGCTACAGCTTCTGTTTCTGCACAAGAAGTTGATCCATTGACCGAATACCAGGTTTATAAACAGTTCGGTTATGAGAGTAAGGCCGCAGAGTCTTTGGCCGGGTATCTCAATACTTTGGAAGATGGTGCACCGGAAAAACTGGTTCATGAATTAATCGGTTTGAATCTGCGCGTCGGCAATATCGATATGCTCGCAGATACACTTGAGCGCCATAGTGCTTCCCTTTCTGAAGACAGCGTAGCTGAATACTTGAAAGCCGGTTTGGCTTTGGATTCAACCAACCTGCGCCTGCGCGTTTTTGCCGAACATCATCTCGGTTGGAATATGCAGGAAGTGGATCGTCAAATTGGCGAACAAAGCGGTTTGGAAGTTGCTTCCGACGAGCATATTGCCTTTGAGAACGATTCGGCCGAACGCATCGTCGTGCCAGGTATGGGCAAACGTGCGCCTATCGTATTAGGCAAGAAAGACTTTGGCGAAATCAGCCCTGAAGAGATGGGCGCGGTGATTGGTTTTGCCAAGCCGGAGCGCAGTGCAAAAATCCTGAAAGACAAGATTAGTTACGAGACTGCTTTGCATCAATACAACAAAGCAATCCAAACTTCTGCGAAACCTGCTGGTCTCATTATCGATGCCTTGCGTCTGGATTATCAGAATGAAGAAGTAGGGCAGTTTGCCAAGCATCTGTGGAAGCTTTACCACTCTTTGGGGCAATATGGCCGTCAAGTAAAAGAACGTATGCTTGGTTGGGGTTATAGCCTTGGTTATCACGAAATTTTTGATGATTTGGAAAAAGGGCCGTCTGAACAGCAAATTAAAGAGATTGGTTTGAAGCGCGGTTATATTCAGCCAAGTTCTTTGCAGATGAAAGCCAAATATCGCGATTTGGTTCAAAAAGATTCTTCTGTCATCAGCGCAAGCTCTTCACCTGCCGATGAAGCTCTGAAAGAAGTGGAATCTCTGTTGGCTTACGGTCAGTTGGATTTGGCTATCAGCACTCTGGAACAAGCTGTTTTACAGTATCCTCAAGAATCGCAGCTGTACATCATCTTGTTTGATTTGTACGAACGCGTCGAAGACTGGGGACGTTTAGAACAATTCCTGCGCCTGTTGCGCGAGCGTGTTGTCAGCCTGCCTGAAGAGGTTGTCTTGGCAATGAGCCGTCTCTTGCAACGAATGAACCAATATTCAAAAAAATAAGATAATCGTAGAAAGTACGAGTAATGAATAATCATTTACCAAAAATTAAAACCATACGGGTTATGTTACAGGAGATGGGTGAGCAACAGCAGGCGGTATTCCGTATGGCATTTAAAATGCACAATACGACGAATTACGTCATCGTTTCTCTTGATTCTGATGAAAAACCGGATTTGGTATTGGTTGATACCGATACGCCGGCAGGTGTAGAAGCTTGGAAAGAGTCGAAGAAAACTTATCCGGAAGTACCTGTGGCGATGTTTTCTTCTGAATTGCCAACCGTAACGACTCCTTATTTGGCCAAGCCGGTTAAATTCGATACCTTGTTTCCTGTTTTGCGCAGCCTGGCTCAGGGCGGGAATGTTTTTGAACCGTCTGAACAACAAGCGGCTGAAGAGAATAAAGGACAATCAAATTCCGATGGCGCAAGAAAAGCCACCATTCGCCGATTTAATCCAAATAAAGGCTTGTTGGGTGCGCTGAAATTTGCCAGTCAAGGACACCAAGATATTGCCGTCTTGCATGAAGGCAAGCCGATATTGATCGTGTTTCCCAGCATTCAACGTGTACTGCTGACAGTCAGTGCCAATGAGCTGGAGAAATTGTGTAAAAACGATAACTTGGCAGTTGTGTGTAAGGCTGTGCCTGATAATCCGCAATGGAAAGAGAAAGCCAAGGTTACCATTATGTCATGCTTGTGGCAGATGGCTATTTGGACTGCATCAGGCCGTCTGATTTATCCGATGACGCCGCAAACTGTCTTTACGCTCAAGCGTTGGCCAAACTTAACCCGTTTGGCGCATGTTCCGGAATCTATGCGTCTGTCGGCATTTCTGACGAAGACATCCGTTAATCTGAATGTTCTTTATAAAGTCATGCCATTAGAGATGCCTGATATTTTGAATTATTTATCGGCAACATATATAACAGGCTTTTTGGCGACAGATACAGAGTTTGCAACAGATGCGAATAATACGCCTTCCTTGAATGAACAGATTGATGTGAATAGCAAAGACGTACCTGAAACAGCAATGAGCAAAGAGGCTCAAAAAGTTGCCGGTCCGTCTAAAGAACAACCTCGCGGCCTGTTGCAACGCCTGATGCGTAAGTTGCTGGGTAAATCGTAAAGGACACGTCATGAAAGAAAATAAAATTATCTTTACCGGTCCTGTTGGCGTAGGTAAAACCACTGCAATTTCAGCTTTATCTGATGAACCGCCGGTTCAAACCGATGCATTCGCATCCGATATGACACTTGTCCGCAAGGGGTACACGACTGTGGCAATGGACTACGGTGTCATTCATTTGGATGAGGAAACCAAGGTTCATCTTTATGGTACGCCTGGTCAGGAGCGTTTTAATTTCATGTGGGAAATTCTGAGCCAAGGCAGCATGGGCTTGGTACTTCTTTTGGATAATACAAGAAGCAACCCATTGAAAGACTTGCAATTCTTCTTGGATGCGTTCCGAGAGTTGCTGAAAAAAGCGCCTTTGGTTGTAGGGGTAACGAAGATGGATATCCGCTCCTTGCCAAGCGTAGATGTTTATCAAAAATATTTAGCACAGAATAATTTTAATGTACCGGTTTTTGAGATTGATGCACGTCGAGAAGACGATGTAAAACAATTGGTTACTGCCATGTTGTTCTCAATTGATCCCGGATTAGAGGTATAAGATGGAAGCGACACTCTCTTTACAATCAAATTTATATCCTAAGATTACACCGGCAGGTGCGTATTATGCCGTTTCAAGCGATACGCCCAGCGCCAGCAGAACTTTATTGTATGGTTTGTTGCGCGCAGAGCCGTCTGAAACCATCAGCAGTGAAAAACTTTTGGCGTGGGCAGACACCAGCGATATCAATACCGCTTTAAACCTGTTGTATCGCCTCCAACGCTTGGAGTTTTTGTACGGAGATGAGGAAATCAGCACAGAGGACATCCATCTGACTGACGAACAATTACCGACATTGTTGGAACAGTTGTCGAATTCTGGCAAAGCTTTGTTGGCTGATGAAAACGGTTTGTATTTTGCCAATGCCAATTTCCATCATGAGGCAGCAGAAGAATTGGGTCTTTTGGCGAGCGAAGTAGCCAAAATGGAAGACAATCACCGTCTTTTGATCCGCAATAACCTGCATATCAATAATAGCGCATGGGGTATTTGCGATCCTTCAGGTCAAAGTGAATTGACCTTTTTCCCGCTGTATATTGGCATGACCAAACTGATTTTGGTAATTGGCGGCATGCCTGATTTAAATAAAGAGGCTTTTGTTACTTTGGTTAAAGTGCTGTACCACCGATACGGCAGCCGTTGATTTTTGCCTGACCGATATTTATTTTAGAATGGAGCGACTATGCAACAACTATTAATCTCTGTATTAAGCGATTTGAACAATACCTCTGCGGATATCACTGCTTCTGCAGTTATTTCTACAGACGGCCTGCCAATCGCAACTATGCTGCCTTCCCACCTGAATGCAGACCGTGTAGGTGCGATGTCGGCAACGCTTTTGGCGTTGGGTAATCGTTCCGTACAC
This sequence comes from Neisseria sp. P0022.S010, assembly GCF_051956635.1. Classification (NCBI taxonomy): domain Bacteria; kingdom Pseudomonadati; phylum Pseudomonadota; class Betaproteobacteria; order Neisseriales; family Neisseriaceae; genus Neisseria; species Neisseria sp. P0022.S010. The sequence continues at coordinate 25,359 of NZ_JBQCXF010000001.1, forward strand.
GAGTTGGCTTGCGGTGAGTTGGATCAGGTAATGGTTAAAGGTAAAAATGGCTATATTTTGCTGAGTCAGGCGGGTGAAAATGCAGTGTTGGCATTGATGGCAAAAGAAAGCGGTAAATTGGGTTTGATTTTGTTGGATGCGAAACGTGCGGCCAAACAAATTGCTGAAATCTTATAAAAGTTTTATAAATTAAAAAGATATAAAAATATTTTTGTTTTTATATAGATTGTTGCTTGACAGGCTTCTGATATTTTCTATATAATTTCATCTTTAATTCCCCGATAGCTCAGTCGGTAGAGCGACGGACTGTTAATCCGCAGGTCCCTGGTTCGAGCCCAGGTCGGGGAGCCAGATTTGAAAACCACCATCTTGTATGGTGGTTTTTATTTTATCTATTGGTTAATATTTTAAGATATTTTGATGATAATTGATTAAATGATTACACTTAATTCATCAGCCTTTATAGGAACAAATCATCAAGGTTACATCACAACCATCCATGTGAAAAGTGGAAAAGACTTTTGAAGATCTATAAATCGTAGCAATCCAAAAGATAAAACAATTTATGAAGTAAAATAATTTATGAAAGGTTAAAAATGATTTACTCAGCAAAGCTAAAAAAAATGGATGAAATAATTGAGGAATTTGCATATTTTTCTATAGAAAATAACGATCTATATTGTTTCCTTAATTGTTGTCCAATGGCTATTGAAGTGAATAAAGTTTACAATGTGGAACTTGACTATTTCATTATTGATGAGTTTATATTGGAAGAGGTTAATACAGATGAATCTGTTATTATTCCTTTTGAAAGAATAGGTGATAGTGCACAATATAAGATAACAGGTAGGCTAGATGGCAATACATTTACAGCTGGAAATATTTGCTTTGAAGATGATGCTCTTCAATTAGAATATTCTTATTTAGATGGCAGATTAATTACTTTAACTGTATGGAGATTAAGTATATCCGTAATTTCTGAAAGAATATAATCGTTATATTTTCTAAGAAAATTATTGTCTATATAAACCGTGCCGTCTGAAAAAATCCCAATTTTTTAGACGGTTTGAGACCTTGGTAAAAAAAATAAATTTTCACTCAGGCATTTAGGGGATTTCTTATAAGAATCTTCTTTCAGCAAACCGAACAAACCATAATCACCAAATATATCGACCGATTCCTTTTGTTAACGCTGGAAAAAGTGATTTGTTGGCAGCTGTAGACTGTTTTTAAAAGAAAATATGCTGTCGGACTTTGCCTTTCTTTCGTCAAACTGATAAACTGTTTGCCATTATTTTTGACCGGGGCATAAATTTTTCATGAAAGACGCAGAGCAGAGTAGTTGTTATACCGCTTCTTTCCCTTTATTTATGCCCGAAATTTGGCAGTCTGTCCGTTTTAAGCGGAACGGCTGCCTTTTTGTATTTTAAAGGAACGCAATCATTATGGATTTCAGTTGGTTGGCCGAGCCGCATACTTGGATAGGCTTTGCCACGCTTCTGGTTTTGGAAGTTGTTTTAGGTATTGATAACCTTGTTTTCGTAGCAATTTTGGCAAACAAGGTCAAACCGTCGCAACGGGATAGGGCGCGGATAACGGGCTTGGGTTTGGCTGTCGTTATTCGGATTTTCATGCTGGGCTTTATGGCGCACATCATGACGCTGACGCGTCCTTTGTTTGAGCTGGGCGGCTTGGAGATTTCCGGTAAAGACATGATTATGTTTGCCGGCGGTATTTTCCTGCTTTATAAAGCGACTACCGAGCTGCACGAACGCCTTGAAGGCCACAATCAATTTGCGGTTGCTGAAGGGCAGAAGAAGCATTCTTCTTTTTGGGGTGTTGTGGCGCAAATCTTGATTTTGGATGCGGTTTTCTCTATCGATTCTGTTATTACGGCAGTGGCGATGGTGGATCATATTGTGGTGGCAATGGGTGCAGTGGTTGTGGCGATGACGGTGATGATTTCCGCCAGCAAACTGTTGACCGCCTTTGTGGACAAGCATCCGACCGTAGTGATGTTGTGTTTGGGTTTCTTGTTGATGATTGGTTTCAGCCTGATTGCGGAAGCCTTCCATTTCCATATTCCGAAAGGCTATTTGTATGCGGCGATCGGCTTCTCGATTTTGATCGAACTGTTTAATCAGGTTTCGCAAAAGAATGCCCGCAAAAATGACTACATCAGCACTTCTTGGCGTAAGCGCACCGCTGAAAATGTGTTGGGCATGATGGGTATCCGCGAAAGCATTTTGGCAAAAGCAGGCGATAACGGCGGCGATGACGAGCATTTTGAAGAAAACGAAAAATCCATGATTCGCAGCGTGCTGACTTTGGCGGAGCGTCCGATTATGGGTGTGATGATTCCGCGTCGGGAAATTGAGAAATTGGATATTTCCCAAAGTCGGGAAGAGCAAAATGCGCAGTTGAAAAATACGCCGTATAGCCGTTTGTTGGTTGTCGGTAAGGCAGGTGTAGATGAGCCTTTGGGCTATATCAGTAAAAAAGATTTGCTGAACCAGCTGCTTGAATCGGGAGAAATCAATATTCAGACGGCCTTGCGCCAGCCGTTGATTTTGCCGGACAGTACGACGGCATTGAATGCGATTGAATTGTTCCGTCAAAGCAGCGCGGATTATGCCTTGGTGGTGGATGAGTTTGGTGCAGTGTTGGGTATGGTGACCATGAAAGATTTGTTGGAAACCATTGCCGGGGAATTCCCCGAGGAATTCGAGCGTGAGGAAGAAGAAGCTGCTCCAGCCAGTCAGGATGAAACGCTGTCTGTGGATGGTGCATTGGAGTATGTGGAATTGGCTTCTCAATTAAATTTGCCTGCCCAAGAGGAAGACGTTGACTTTCATACCGTTGCCGGCTTGATTATGGAAGAGTTGCAAAGTATTCCTGATGTGGGCGATTTCATCGATTATCACGGTTGGCGTTTTGAAGTGGTTGAAAAAGACGGACAACGGATTGCCCGTGTGAAAATCAACCGTTTGCCGGAAGAGGAATAAGTGAAGAGTTAGTATGGTAAAGGCCGTCTGAAAATGTTCAGACGGCCTTTTTATTTATCCGACTTTAGTTACCGTAATGTCCAGAGCCTAAAATCCGGTGTGAATGTGCGCCGGTTGCATGGTGGGGATTACTTGGAATTTGATTGCACCAACAGGCGGCAAGCCAGGCAAAAGCGGCGGCTTCGACCCATTGTGGGTCAAGATGGAGCTTGGCTGTGCTGTGCAATTGGGTGTCGGGAGAAAACAGGGTTTCTAAGTCTTGCATTAACACCGGATTGCGGATGCCACCACCACAGATATAAAGATGATGAATCGCCGGGGCAGCTTGTTTGGTCGCATCAAAAATGGTTTGTGCAGTATAAAAGACCAATGTGCGCATTACGTCTTCCGGCTTTTCATCACCTTTCAGACGGCCTTGAAGCCAGCTTAGGGAAAACAACTCTCGGCCTGTGCTTTTGGGATAAGGGCGGCTGAAATAAGGATGGTCGAGCAGGGAAGCGAGCAGGTCAGGGAGGATTTCGCCTTGTGCGGCTTTTTCCCCGTTTTTGTCGTAAGGCTGCTGCCAAATATGTTGCATCCATGCATCCATCAGCATATTGCCGGGGCCGGTATCGAAGCCGAAAGAAGGGCTGTCGGGCGGGAGGATGCTGATATTGGAAATGCCGCCAATATTGAGTACGGCTCGGGTTTCATTCGCATCTCGAAACAGTGCTTCGTGAAAGGCTGGGACGAGGGGCGCACCTTGGCCGTTGCAGGCAAGGTCGCGGCTGCGGAAGTCTCCGACCGTGAAAATGCCGGTCAGCTCGGCTAAAAGCGAGAGGTTGACCAGTTGAATGCTGTAACCGTGTTCAGGCGCGTGGCGGATGGTTTGTCCGTGGCAGCCGGTTGCGGCAATGTCTTTGGCAGACAGGTTTTGCTCTGTCAACAGTTGCTGTACGGTTTGGGCGTATAGGCGGCTGAGTGTTTGCGCCAGGATATTGCTTCTATGCAATTCATTTTCGCCTATGTCTTGCAGTGCCAACAATTCTTGGCGCAGGCCGTCTGAATAGGGTAGAAAACTGTGGGCGACGGCGCGTTGCCATTGTTTGCCCTGCATTTGAATCAGTACGGCATCGGCACCGTCCATGCTGGTTCCGGACATGATGCCGATATAGTATTGGGGTTGCATTTCGGTTACAGAAAGGGAAGGTAAAATGACATTTTAACGCCTTTTGACGTTTTTACGGGAATTTCGGCGTTTAATGTAAATAGTTGGTGCAAGAAAGATTACAAAGAGGTTAAAATAGCGCGACTCAACATGTTTTCCAAAAGGAAACTTTCCATGGCTCAAACTCAGTCGAGTGCGAACTTGAAGCTGATTAATACGGCTTTCGCCGCTATGCTTGTGAGCATGGTCGGCTATTTTATTTATTGGGGCCTGGGTTATACCCATTACAACCACTCCGGCCTGTTTATCCTTGCCACCTTTTTCGGCGTCTTCATGGCGTTTAATGTGGGCGGTAACGATATTGCCAACTCTTTTGGTACAAGTGTCGGCTCCGGCACATTGACCATTCCGCAAGCTTTGCTGATTGCGGCAGTATTTGAAGTCAGCGGCGCAGTGATTGCCGGCGGCGAGGTGACAGATACCATCCGCAAGGGTATTGTCGATTTGAATGCGATGCATTTGGATCCGATGCAGTTTGTCTTTATTATGATGTCTGCGCTTTTGGCTGCGGCATTGTGGCTGCTTTTTGCGTCGCACAAAGGCCTTCCTGTCTCGACAACGCATGCCATTATCGGCGGTATTGTCGGTAGTGCATTGTGCATGGCGACGTTAAACGGCGTAGATTCCGTTGCATTGATTCAGTGGGATAAATTGGGCGAGATTGCCTTATCTTGGATTTTGTCCCCGGTTTTGGGCGGCATCGTTTCCTATCTGTTGTTTTCACGAATTAAGAAAAATGTTTTGGATTACAACTCTTGGGCCGGCAATACGCTGAAAGGCATCAAACTGGAGAAGAAAGCCTATAAAGAAGAGCACCGCCAGTTTTTTGAGGCCTTAAGTGAATCTGAAAAAGTCGAATACGCCACCAAAATGGCGCACGATGCCCAAATTTATGATGAGCCGGACTTTGATCCCGAAGAGTTGCAGTCTGAGTATTATCGCGGCCTGTACCGCTTTGACAGCCGTAAGGGTGAAGTGGATTCTTACAAAGCCCTGCATTCCTGGGTGCCGTTTATTGCTTCTGTCGGCGGTATGATGATTGCGGCCATGTTGATTTTCAAAGGTCTGAAAAATCTGCATTTGGGCATGAGCAATGTCAACAGCTTCCTGACCATTTTCATGATCGGTGCGGCTATTTGGATGGGTACGTTTGTATTTGCCAAAAGTTTGAAACGCAAAGATTTGGATAAATCGACTTTCCAAATGTTCTCATGGATGCAGGTATTTACCGCTTGCGGTTTCGCATTCAGCCATGGTGCGAACGATATTGCCAATGCGATTGGTCCGTTTGCCGCGATTATGGATGTGCTGCGTACCAACAGCATTACTGCTCAAAACGCCGTGCCGCCGATTGCTATGTTGACTTTCGGTATCGCTTTGATCGTCGGTTTGTGGTTTGTTGGTAAAGAAGTGATTAAAACCGTAGGGACCAGCTTGGCGGAAATGCACCCTGCGTCAGGTTTTTCTGCAGAGCTTTCTGCCGCCGCCGTTGTGATGGCCGCATCATTTATGGGCTTGCCTGTTTCCAGTACCCATATCTTGGTAGGTGCCGTTTTGGGTATCGGCTTGGTTAACCGCAATGCCAACTGGAAATTGATGAAACCGATCGGCCTTGCTTGGGTCATTACCTTGCCTGCTGCTGCCGTTTTGTCTGTTGTCAGCTATTTGGTTTTGCAGGCCGTGTTTTAAGACTACTTGATTGAAAAAGGCCGTCTGAAAGATAGATTTCAGACGGCCTTTGCTTATTTTTGTAAAGGATAGATTTTAGTTTGTTTTAACGATGCATAAATCATGCTTTTCAATGTTTGAACTGATACAAGAATAATCAAGGTGATAGAGAAATACCTTATTGGGAATATTTTAGAAAAGATTTTTGGTTTCAAAACTTGGTTTGGTGAGGGCAAACAAAGCTATTTTTAATCAGTCCACTATAAGGTTAAGGCAATAAAAAACCCAATTCAACGACATTAAAGAAAGTCATTGAATCGGGGTCTTTATTTAGAACAAGCTATAACAGGCCGTCTGAACATTATTCAGCAGCGTTGTTGGTCTCCTCAGCTTGAGTAGGAGCCACTTCTGCTTCAGCGGCAGCTTTAGCGGCTTGGCGTTCGGCTTGTGCAGCCAATGCCTGTTGAACGGCAGGATGCTGTTGGGCGATGGTTTGCTCTTCTGCGCTGACTTCGCCTTTGAAGCGGTTGTTCAGGTCGAAACGTTTGCCGCCACGGGCCAAGGCTTTCAGATAGCGTGGGCGGCGGCAGTGGTTGGCCAGTACGCGTGCAATCAGTGCAGGGTCGTATTGGGGCAGGGCGGCAACCAAATCTTGGTCGATGCCGACAGCCAACGGTTTGAATCGTTTGAACACATCATATTTGCCGTAAATGTGGTCGGCAATCATGTCTGTTTGTTTTTTCTTGCTCATGGTTTGGACGGCAGATTTCAGCGCAGCGCCCAAAGCGGTTTCTTGTGCCATTGCGGTTGTATTCCTCTAATCTAAATCCGTATTTTCTTCATACGGCAATAAGGTGCTATTGTAGTATAAAGACTGTGATTTGGCTAAATTTTTCTGAGAATATTCAGAAATAAACGGTTATTTTCCCAGTTTGGCGATGTCCGGTGTATTGACCTGTACATCGGCATTTTGTGCACGATGGCGTAAGGCGTGGTCAATCAAGACCAATGCCAGCATGGCTTCGGCAATCGGAGCAGCGCGTAATCCGACGCAGGGGTCGTGGCGGCCGTGTGTGGCAAGCTCGACAGGATTGCCTTCTATATCGATGCTGCGGCGCGGTGTGGCGATGGAGCTGGTCGGTTTGATGGCAATATTCACATGAATGTCTTGCCCGGTGCTGATGCCGCCCAAGATGCCGCCTGAGTGATTGGATAGAAAACCTTGAGGTGTGAGCTCGTCGCCATGCTCGCTGCCGCGTTGCGTTACGCTATCAAAACCTGCGCCGATTTCTACGCCTTTGACGGCATTGATGCCCATCATGGCATAGGCAATTTCTGCATCGAGGCGGTCAAAAACCGGTTCGCCCAAGCCGACGGGGACGTTAGCCGCTTCGATATGCAGTTTTGCGCCGACAGAGTCCAATGCTTTGCGTACGCTGTCCATATAGTTTTCCAAGTCCTCAATTTGGCTTTGGTTGGCGGCAAAAAAAGGATTTTGGGAAATATATTCGTAACCTTCAAACTGGATTTCTTTTTCACCGACTTGGGTGACGTAGGCGGTAATTTCCGTGCCGAATTTTTCTTTCAGCCATTTTTTAGCGACTGCTCCCGCGGCAACACGTGCGGCGGTTTCGCGGGCGGAACTTCTACCGCCGCCGCGGTAGTCGCGTGTGCCATATTTGTGCCAGTAGGTGTAATCGGCATGGCCGGGACGGAAACTGGTGGCGATATTGCCATAGTCTTTGCTGCGTTGGTCGGTATTACGGATCAGGAGGGCGATAGGAGTGCCGGTGGTTTTGCCTTCGAATACGCCGGAGAGGATTTCGACTTGGTCGGCTTCGCGGCGTTGGGTAACGTGGCGGCTGGTGCCGGGTTTTCGGCGGTCAAGGTCAAATTGGATATCCGCTTCGCTCAATTCTAATCCGGGCGGACAGCCGTCGATGATGCAGCCCAAGCCTGCGCCGTGGCTTTCGCCGAAAGTGGTAACGGTAAAGATTTGTCCGAAAGTATTGCCTGCCATAGGGATACTCTTTTGAAATTGGGTTTGGAAATTTTTTGTTTGGATAATTCTCAGGCCGTCTGAACAGACGTGAGAACGAAATCAAAGATTCTCGTTTCATTGTTCAGACGGCCTTTTGAATTGACTGCTTAGTTCAATTTACCGTGGCACTGTTTGTATTTCAGGCCGCTGCCGCAAGGGCAAGGATCGTTGCGGTGAACAATCAGGCCGTTTTGTGCAAGCGCTTCAGGGCTGAAGTCGGTACCGTCAGGATCGAATGCTTCGGTCACCAAATCGGTTTGCGATTGGCCGAGCAATTCTTCCATATCGGGCGCGTCGGAGTGGACGGTTTGAACATCGCTGACGCTTTGTGCGGCGGTGTGGTCGTATTCGCTGTTGCGCTCGATTTGAACGGCAGTCAGCAAAGCGGCAATGTTTTGTTTGATGCTGCGCCACAGGTTTTCAAACATGATGAAAGCTTCACGTTTGTATTCTTGTTTCGGATTTTTCTGAGCATAGCTGCGCAGATGAATGCCTTGGCGCAGGTAGTCCATGGCGGCGAGGTGTTCGCGCCATTGGTTGTCGATAACTTGCAGCATAACGTTGCGTTCGAAATCCGACATGGCTTGTTTGCCGACCAATTCGACTTTCTCAGCATATTCGTCTTCGATGCGTTTGATGAGACGCTCTTTAATGTCTTGGTTGTCCAAAGTGCTGTCTTCTTTCAGCCAGCCTTTAATATCGACATGCAGGCGGAAATCGGCGGCAAGTTGGTGCTCAAGTGCCGGAATGTCCCATTGCTCTTCCATGCTGTCAGGCGGAATGTGGTAATCAACCAAGTCGCTGATAACGTCGGCGCGGATTTCGCGAGTCAAATCGCTGACGTCTTTAGTCGTCAGGATTTCGTTACGTTGATGGTAAATCACTTTACGTTGGTCGTTGGCAACGTCATCGTATTCCAAAACCTGTTTACGCATATCGAAGTTGCGGCCTTCGACTTTACGTTGCGCGCCTTCGATTTGACGGGTCAGCAGGCCGTGTTCGATGGCAACGCCGCGCTCGGGTGCCAGGCGGTTGAGGATGGCGGCGGCACGGTCGAGAGCAAAGAGGCGCAATAATGGGTCTTCAAACGACAGGTAGAAACGGCTAGAGCCTGGGTCACCCTGACGGCCTGCACGACCGCGCAATTGGTTGTCGATACGGCGGCTTTCGTGGCGTTCCGTACCGATAATGTGCAAACCGCCTGCGGCCACAACTTGGTCGTGTTCGGTTTGCCAGCCGCTTTCAAGGGCGGAAATTTGCGCTTGTTTTTGCTGTTCGCTCAGAGTTTCATCGGCGTGGATGGCTTCGATTTGATGTTTGAGGTTGCCGCCCAAGACAATATCGGTACCGCGGCCCGCCATGTTGGTGGCAACGGTAATTGCGCCGACTTTACCGGCTTGGGCCACAATCAATGCCTCGCGCTCGTGTTCTTTGGCGTTCAGAACGTTGTGCGGCAGACCGGCTTCGTGTAACAAACGGGAAACCAGTTCGGAGTTTTCGATGCTGGTGGTGCCGACCAAAACCGGTTGGCCGTTTTTGTGGCATTCAGCAATGTCTTTGACAACGGCTTCAAATTTTTCTTCGGCCGAGCGGAAGATTTGGTCGTTGAAGTCTTTGCGTTGTACCGGACGGTTGGTCGGGATGATGACGGTTTCGAGGTTGTAAATGCTTTGGAACTCGAAGGCTTCGGTGTCGGCCGTACCGGTCATGCCGGACAGTTTGCTGTACAGGCGGAAGTAGTTTTGGAAGGTAATAGATGCAAGCGTTTGGTTTTCGCGTTTGATTTCTACGCCTTCCTTGGCTTCAACGGCTTGGTGCAAGCCTTCGGACCAACGGCGGCCGGCCATCAGACGGCCTGTGAACTCGTCCACAATCACGATTTCTCCGTCTTGAATGACGTAGTGTTGGTCTTTGTGGAACAGGGTGTGCGCACGCAATGCCGCCATGAGGTGGTGCATCAGGGAAATATTGGCGGCAGAGTAGAGCGAGTCGTTTTCCTGCAATAAGCCCATTTGGGTCAGGATTTGCTCGGCGTGTTCGTGACCGGCTTCGCTCAGAATAACTTGGTGTGCTTTTTCATCTACCCAGTAATCGCCTTCGCCTTCTTCGGTTTCTTGGCGGATAAGGTGGGCCGGAACGGCATCCATCACGCGGTAGAGCTGGATGTTGTCATCTGCCTGGCCGGAAATAATCAGCGGCGTACGCGCTTCGTCGATCAAAATGGAGTCCACTTCGTCGACAACGGCAAAGTTCAATTCGCGCTGAACTTTGTCGTATTGGTCGGTCACCATATTGTCGCGCAGGTAGTCGAAGCCGAATTCGTTGTTGGTACCGTAAGTAATGTCGGCACCGTAAGCGGTTTGGCGTTCGAAAGGTTGCAAATCGGCTACGATCACGCCGACACTCAATCCTAAGAAATTGTACAACGGCTCCATAATGCCCGCGTCACGGGAGGCGAGGTAGTCATTGACGGTAACGACGTGTACACCTTTTCCTGACAATGCATTCAGGTAAACGGCAAGGGTGGCCACCAATGTCTTACCTTCACCGGTACGCATTTCGGCGATTTTGCCATGGTGCAGGACCATACCGCCGATCAGTTGTACATCGAAGTGGCGCATGCCCAATACACGGCGGGATGCCTCGCGGCAGACGGCAAAGGCTTCAACCAAAATATCATCTAGCGTTTGTCCGTCAGCGAGGCGTTGTTTGAATTCGGCGGTTTTGGCCTGTAAATCCGCGTCGCTCAACGCTTTCATCTGTTCTTCGAGTGCATTGATTTTAGCAACGGATTTACGATATTGTTTCAGCAGGCGGTCGTTGCGGCTGCCGAAGATTTTCTTAGCAATGTTTGTCAGCATGAATAATTCCTGCGCCTTGATATAATAGTGGGCGAAATTGGGATTTTAACACAAGCGCTTGTATAACGCGGTAATGCTGTTTGAAATAAAGGCGGTTTTGCCGTATTTCAATTGTAATGGTTTGGTTAATTTACTGAAAGGCCGTCTGAAATATATGGATTTAGCACAATTGGGCAAGCGCGACCGCTTATTGGAGGGCTTGTTGCAACAATCGCAACAATGGCGGAAATTGGATGCAAAAATCAAAACGGTTTTGCCGGTCAACCTGCATCCGCATTTTCAGACGGCCTGTGTTGAAGACGGAAGACTGGTTTTGCTGGCCGCCAACAATATGGCTGCTTCGCGTTTGAAAATGATCCTGCCCGCCATGTTGCCCAAGTTGCAAGCATTGCACGACGGAATACGGGAAGTGGCGGTCAGGGTGATCCCCAAACCTCCGTCCCAGCCAAAAACCAACAGCTTGCGATTGAGCGAGGCCGCTTTGGACAGCTTCGATGCGGCTGCGGCCAAATTGGAAGGCAGGCATCCCGAATTGGCAGCTGCATTGGCAGAATTGGTACGCAAACACAGCCGATAAAATCATGCCAAATGAGATTATGGTTAATAAATGTTAAAACTTATTTCATTTGACTGATAGCATCTAATACTAAAGAAATACGACCTAAACAGTAACTGTTTTCTTTTAGGTAAACTGATGTAAACTTGGCCTGAAACTTTGATTTCGTGTGAAGTTTGTAGCAAAATAACGCCTGAATTTCTTATCGTTCTGCGTGAAATAAGTTTAAGTCTGGCATTTGCCTTTGTTAATATATTCGCGCGGGTTCTATTAATAGAACTTAACAAGACTCTCATCATTAGGAGATACATCAATGAAAGCTTATCTGGCTCTGATTTCCGCTGCCGTTATCGGCTTGGCTGCATGCTCTCAAGAAGCTGCAAAACCTGCTGAAGCACCTGCTGCTTCCGCTGCTTCTGAAGCTGCTCCTGCAGAAACTACTGCACCTGCCGATGCTGCTCCTGCATCTGAAGCTGCTCCGGCCGATGCTGCCGCCGCTCCTGCTGCCGGCAACTGCGCGACTACTGTTGAAGCCAACGACGCTATGCAGTTCAACACTAAAGAAATCCAAGTAAGCAAAGCTTGTAAAGAATTCACCATCACTTTGAAACACACCGGTACCCAACCTAAAGAAAGCATGGGTCACAACATCGTCATCGGTAAAGCCGAAGACATGGACGGTATTTTCAAAGACGGTGCCGGTGCTGCTGCAACTGACTACGTTAAACCTGACGACGCACGCGTTGTTGCCCACACCAAACTGGTTGGCGGCGGCGAAGAAGCTTCCCTGACTCTGGATCCTGCTAAATTGGCCGGCGGCGAATACAAATTCGCTTGTACCTTCCCAGGTCACGGTGCTTTGATGAACGGTAAAGTTACTTTGGTTGACTAATCCGCTTTAAGCTTGAAAACAGACAGCCTGCCTTGCGCAGGCTGTTTTGTTATAATCTGGAAACATTAATTTAAGAATAAAACCTCAAAACCATGAATCCGTTTGAAACCAAAAGCGTTACTTTTGCCGAACCCATTGAAATGTTGTACGCCTGTCATGGTAAAGTGCGCCGTTTCTGCAGCCAGGTTGCCATGTTGTCGGACTATATTGCCGAAAACGGCTGCAATCAAATCGTTTTGCAAACCATCCGCCAGATTGCCCAATATTTTAATGTTGCCGCGCCGTTGCACCATGAAGACGAAGAAGAAAATTTCTTCCCGCTTCTATTGCAATATGCGCCGCAAGCTCAAGAAAGCGTTGACGAGCTGTTGCGCCAACATGTCAGCCTGCACAACAACTGGGCGGCAGTATCCGCCGAATTTGCCAAACTCGAAGCAGACAACGCCTATGTTCCTGATGCGGAAGCGTTCAAACGCTTTGTCGCAGGATATGATGTTCATCTGGCGATTGAAGAGCCGCTGTTTGATATGGGCAAAACCTTTATCCCCAAGGAAAAACTGACCGAAATCGGCGAAATTATGGCTGCACGCCGCCGCAAATAAGGCCGTCTGAAACAATCGTCTCAAGGATATATTATGCTGACCCCAAAAAGTTGCGATTTGTTCAATATTCCCTTTTTCCAATTTTCCCAGCTTAAAAAATACCAGCCTGAAAGTATTCCGCAAATTAAGGCCGACTATAAAGAAAACTGGCAGGTATGGCAGCAGCTGATCCAGCAGGTTGCCGCCGAATTGGGTGCGCCGTTTGCGCCGCCGCATATCGAACGCTGGTGTAACGGCTGGCAGGTCCGCGCCCATTTCTTTGCCTATTTCAAATACGAACAATATAAAAATTCCGCAGCAATTTTATCGATTTTGCTCAACCGCCGCCGTTTGAGCGTCAGCTTGGATTGGCACTGCTATAAAGCCGATGTTTCCCCTATTGCGTTGCCTGATTACAACCGCTGGCTGGATAATTTTGATACTGAAAAATACGCTTCCTTCGATATGTGGCACGGTGCGGAAAGTGAATATGACGATTATCGTACCGTTGCCCAACAAAGCGACGGCGATAGAAAGCTTCGAGACGACAAAGATTTCTTCTGTATCGGCAAACACATCGAACGCGATGATTTGGGCAAGCAGGATGTCGCGAAATGGATAGTGGAAACAGTGGAAGACTTACTGCCGCTGTATGAAGCTTGTCATGGAAAATAACTCAGGACGCAGAAAGACAAACTGCCCATTCAGTATCTTTAAATAAACTCAAGGCCGTCTGAAAATCATATTCAGAACGTTTCAGACGGCCTGTTTTTCAAAGTGAACACAATGACCGAAACCCAATCCCTAGAACTCGCCAAAGCGTTGATTTCCCGCCCGTCCGTTACACCGGATGACCAAAATTGCCAACAACTGCTGGCCGAACGCCTGCAAAAAATCGGTTTTGCCGTAGAAGAGCTTCATTTCGGCGACACCAAAAACATTTGGTTGCGCCGCGGTACACAGGCTCCGGTGTTCTGCTTTGCCGGACATACCGACGTCGTGCCGACAGGTCCTGTTGAAAAATGGGATTCGCCTCCGTTTGAACCGACCGAGCGTGAAGGCCGTTTGTATGGTCGCGGTGCAGCGGATATGAAAACCAGCATTGCCTGTTTCGTTACCGCCTGCGAGCGTTTCGTTGCCGAACATCCCGATCATCAAGGCAGCATTGCGCTCCTGATTACTTCGGACGAAGAGGGCGATGCGCTGGATGGCACGACCAAAGTCGTCGATGTGTTGAAAGCGCGCGGCGAATTGATTGATTACTGTATCGTCGGCGAACCGACTGCCGTGGATAAATTGGGCGATATGTTGAAAAACGGCCGCCGCGGCTCGTTGTCGGGCAATCTGACCGTCAAAGGCAAGCAAGGCCATATTGCCTATCCGCATTTGGCCATCAATCCCGTGCATACTTTTGCTCCGGCCTTGCTGGAGCTGACGCAGGAAGTTTGGGACGAGGGCAACGAATACTTCCCGCCGACCAGTTTCCAAATTTCCAATATTAACGGCGGCACAGGCGCGACCAATGTGATTCCAGGCGAGCTGAACGTCAAATTCAATTTCCGCTTTTCTACCGAGTCCACCGAAGAAGGGCTGAAACAACGCGTCCACGCCATTTTGGACAAACACGGTGTGCAATACGATTTGCAGTGGTCTTGTTCAGGCCAACCGTTCCTGACTCAGGCAGGAAAACTGACCGACGTGGCACGCGAAGCCATTGCCGAGATTTGTGGCGTTGAGGCCGAATTGTCCACCACTGGCGGCACTTCGGACGGACGCTTCATCAAGGCCATTGCCAAAGAACTCATCGAATTAGGCCCGTCCAACGCGACCATCCACCAAATCAACGAAAACGTACGTTTGGAAGATATTCCGAAGCTGTCGGCGGTGTATGAGGGTATGTTGAAACGCTTGTTGAAGTGAAAAGGCCGTCTGAAAACGACAGAAAGGTTATTACTCCGCCAAAATCGGCATATATTGAGGCAATACCTTAAGGAACATCCTACGACGGTTCAATCAATTCTTTATCATAATAAGAATGGCAATGGATACGGGGACACATTTTCAGGAAGGTAGATTTTTATTAAGTCTTTTTATTGATAGGGCATTCCATTCAATTTTCTTAAGTGATATTGTGATACCAACTCGTTGATAAGGAGAAATAATGATGAAGTACGATAATTTTTTCTTTCCTACAGATGATCTGGCTACCAGTTGCCGTTTTTACCAAGATGTACTGGATTTGCCCGTTAAATTCGACTTTTCCGAAAGTGGCATGGTTGCTTTTCGGGTGGGTGAAGAAGAAGCTGCCATCATTCTCAAAGAGCGGAATAAATTTCCCAATATGACACCTGCTGTGTGGATTGAAGTGGATGATGTGCAGGCGAAGTATGCGGCGTTACAGGGTAGAAATATCCGTTTTCTAAGTGAACCTTTCCGTATTCGTACCGGATGGGCTGTGGAATTTTTTGATCCGTCGGGTAATCGTTTGGGGTTTGTTGATTATCGGGAGTAAATGCAGATGATTACTCTGCCTTCTTTAGATGCGCTTCCATCAAAGTGGAATGAAATCCGCGAGCGACTGGAAACCGATTTTTCCACCGGCTTCGAAGCCTTGCTGCACGAGCGTCTTACGGGACACGAAGCCAAGCAGCTTGAGCAGGATTTTATCGACAGTATCGGTTGCGCCCCTGAAGAATATGTCCGTACCCGCCGAACCATCCGACTGTTGGAAAAGCGTTATCCGGATAGTCCGAACGAACTGACTGCAGCCGCGCTTGCCACGCCTTTGGGCGAGATGTTGGCGGTGTTCGGTGGCAAGGGTTTGTGTCTGCTGGAATTTGTCGGTCAGAAACAGCTAGGGCAGGAAATCACGGCTGTCCAAAAAGCTTTGCACGGACAGTTTATTTTTCAAGAAAATGAGCAAACGCAACTTTTGCGCCAAGAATTGGATTTATACTTCCAAGGCCGTCTGAAAGTTTTTGCGACGCCTTTGGAAACGATAGGCACGGCCTTTCAGCAGCAGGTATGGAATGCGTTGCTGACTATTCCTTACGGCGAAACGCGCAGCTACAAGGAGCAGGCACAGCAGTTGGGTAATCCTAAGGCCATTCGCGCCGTTGCCGCTGCCAACGGGCAGAACAAAGTGTCTATCCTGATTCCCTGCCATCGCGTTATCGGCAGCGACGGCAAACTGACCGGCTACGCAGGCGGTTTGAACCGCAAACAATCGTTGCTTGCCTTGGAGCGAGGCGAGGTTCAGACGGCCTTGTTTTGAGTTTTGATAGAGGATAAGGGGCCATGCTTCGGGCAGGCTTCGCACGTTAAAAAATTGAGCAGCAGAAGGTCGGTGGAAGCCCGACGAAATCTGCACGGAGAAAAATGTTGGGCAACGCCCACGCTAGAAAAGAGAAATACGACATGAGCCTGAAAAACCGCCATTTCCTGAAACTTTTGGATTTCACGCCCGAAGAAATCACCGTCTACCTCGACCTTGCCGCCGAATTGAAAGCCGCTAAAAAAGCAGGAAACGAGGTGCAGCGGATGCAGGGAAAAAACATTGCCCTGATTTTTGAGAAAACATCGACCCGCACCCGTTGCGCGTTTGAAGTGGCCGCACGCGACCAAGGGGCAGGAGTAACTTATCTGGAGCCTTCTGCCAGCCAAATCGGGCATAAGGAAAGCATTAAGGATACGGCGCGTGTTTTAGGGCGGATGTTTGACGGCATCGAGTATCGCGGCTTTGGACAGGATGTGGTGGAAGAGCTGGCCAAGTATGCAGGCGTGCCTGTGTTCAATGGTTTGACCAACGAGTTCCACCCGACTCAAATGCTTGCTGATGCACTGACGATGCGCGAGCATAGCGACAAGCCTTTGAACCAAATTGCGTTTGCCTATGTCGGTGATGCGCGTTACAACATGGCCAATTCGTTGCTGGTGTTGGCTGCGAAACTGGGCATGGACGTGCGTATCGGTGCGCCGAAAAGCCTGTGGCCGTCTGAAAACATTATCGAGACGGTGCAGGCTGTTGCCAAAGAGACCGGTGGACGGATTCTGTTGACAGAGAATGTGAAAGAAGCCGTAAAAGGCGTGGATTTTATCCATACCGATGTGTGGGTCAGCATGGGTGAGCCTAAAGAGGCGTGGCAGGAACGTATCGATTTGCTGAAAGATTACCGCGTTACGCCTGAGCTGATGGCGGCGGCGGAAAATCCGCAAGTCAAGTTTATGCATTGCCTGCCTGCTTTCCATAATCGCAAAACCAAAGTCGGCGAGTGGATTTATGAGACATTCGGCCTGAATGGTGTGGAAGTAACGGAAGAAGTCTTTGAAAGCGAAGCCAGCATCGTGTTTGATCAGGCAGAAAACCGGATGCACACGATTAAAGCGGTGATGGTAGCGGCATTGGGCGATTGATTTTGCGCTCAACATTGCTTACCGCTTCATTTAATAGAGATTAAATAAAGGCCGTCTGAAAGAAAGAATTTCAGACGGCCTTGTTGTTGGATTGGGATTTATTGCCAAATCAGGACTTTGGGTTCGGGCGTCACTCGATAGCCTTCTTGACGCAATAGTTCGATTAATCCTTTTTCGCTGGGTAAATGGGCAATGCCGACGGCAAAGATGGTGCTTTGTTTGGCGGATTGCTTGCGGATTTTAGGCAGCCATGCCTGGTTGCGGCGGATCAGGAGATCGTTTTTCAGCCAATCGTACATGGCTTTGGCGTACTTAGTATCAACACGTTTGAGGGTGCGTTGTTCGGTTTCTTCCAAAAGTGGAATGAGTTCTTCAAAGCGGCCGTCTGAATAAGCTTGATGGAGTTTTTTGACATCTTCGGTTTCTTCTTTATTGGTTTTAATGCTGGCTTTCAGAAAGTTGATCATGGTTTCTTCTGGCTGTGCTTTGAAGATTGCGGAAACTTCGTCCAAGCTTTCTAATGAACCACGCGGTTTGTTGATATTGACTGCTGCGTTGGTCAGCAACATATCTGCACCGGTTTCTGAGCTATATCCTTGGGGAAATGCGCTGCCGGCAAAAACCAATGCTGCCCACGGGTGGAGTTTGTCGGCAATTTTGGCGATGGGTCGGCTTTCTTCATTTTGTGAATAGATTTCTTGTAAAAGACGGAAATCTGCTTTTCCAAGCTTGCGGCTGAGCGGTTCGGTACTCATGACTTCTTTGAAGTATTTTTGATACATTTTTTTTGTTTCCGGACTGCTGTCCGGCAATGCGTCAACTTCTGTGGTCAGTTGGTCGGCGGATTGCAACAGTTTGAGGGCATCGGAAGACAAGGTTTGATTGGTTTGCCCCATGTGGATGGTGCCGAGCAGATAGGAATCGGGTTGGCCTTCTTTACTGATTTTCCAAACATTGCTGGTGAGTTTGGGCTGCTGCCAGTTGAGTTCGGTAGGTTTGCTGTCGGGTGAAGTTGAGGCGGGTTTGCAGGCACCCAGGGCAAGGGCGGTCAATGGCACAAGCAGGCAGGCGAGCAGTCTTTTCATGTTTTTCCTTTTGGTGTGTGTGGTGAGGGCGGTTTAGAAATCGAGCAGATTTTGAACCGGTTGTTCGCCCGTGTCGGGCTTTTCTATTTTGCGGTTGCGGATTTTGGCTTTCCTGAGAGACAGAAGGTGCATGACTTGATGCTTTTGGCTGTCGGTCATCTGGAGCCAGTACAAGCGCTCTTCCCGACTGCGCAGGCAGCCTTTGCAATAACCTTTGGCATTGGCTTCGCAGACACCTATACAGGGACTGGGGATGGGGAAGAAATCGGGTTGATCCATTTTGTTGCTTTTGATGTGAAAAAAGGCCGTCTGAAATATAACACATACTTTCAGACGGCCTAAGTGTTTATACGGTTTGTGAATATTTGGCTTTGGTTTCTTTATGGCGCAGATGATAGTCGAACACCATGGCGATGTTGCGGATCAGGAAACGTCCCTTCGGCGTAACGGTCAGGCCGTGCGGTTTGAGGCGGACCAGGCCGAGGGTTTCCAGTTGCTTCATATCTTCCAGTTCGGCTGCAAAATAACGGCTAAACGGAATGCCGAACACGCTTTCGTAAATCCGATAGTCGAGCGAGAAGCGGCACATCAAATCCTGAATGATGTTGCGGCGCAAAATGTCGTCTTGATTGAGCTGGTAGCCGCGCATGATGGGCAGGTGTCCGGCGTCGAGTGCGGCGTAATAGGCATCGATATCGCGCTCGTTTTGGGAGTAGGTGCTGCCGATTTTGCCGATAGAGGACACGCCGATCGCCACCAAGTCGCAGTCGGCATAGGTGGAATAACCTTGGAAATTTCGTTGCAGGAAACCTTCTTTGAGTGCGATGGAGAGCTCGTCGTCAGGTTTGGCAAAGTGGTCCATGCCGATGAAAACGTAGCCTCGCTCAGTCAGGGTTTGAACGCAATATTGCAGCATATCGAGTTTTTCTTCACTGCCGGGTACGACATTGGTGTCGATACGGCGTTGCGGTTTGAAGATATGCGGCAGGTGGGCGTAGTGGTAGAGGGCGAGGCGGTCGGGGTCGAGGGACAAGACCGTGTCAATGGTGGTTTTGATGCTTTCGGTGTTTTGGTGCGGAAGGCCGTAAATCAAATCGACACTGACGGATTTGAACCCTGCTTCGCGGGCGGCATCGATGACTTCTTTGGTTTCTTCGTAACTTTGGATACGGTTGACGGCTGCCTGCACTTTAGGATCGAAGTCTTGAATGCCGACGCTCATGCGGTTGAAGCCGAGTTTGCCCAATTTGAGGACGGTCTCGCGGCTGACTTTGCGCGGGTCTATTTCGATGGAGTATTCGCCGTTGGGGATGAGCTGGAAGTATTTGCGGATCATTTCGAAGACGCGTTCGAGTTGGTCGTCGCTTAGGAATGTCGGCGTACCGCCGCCGAAGTGGAGTTGCGCAAGCTGGTGTCGTCCGCCCAAATGCGGTGCCAGCAATTCCATTTCTTTTTCCAGATACTGGATATAGGCATCGGCACGGCTTTTGTCTTTGGTAATGATTTTATTGCAGCCGCAGTAGTAGCAGATGGTATTGCAGAAGGGAATGTGGATGTAGAGTGAAAGGGGTTTGTTGAGCGCGCCCATGTTGCGCAGGTTTAAAGCTTGGATATATTCGGCTTCTTTAAAGCCTTCATGGAAGCGGTCGGCGGTCGGATAGGATGTATAACGCGGACCGCTTGATGGCAAACTGGCAATCAATTCGCGGTCGAATTCCGGTAATTCATTGTTTGTGTTGGTGTTATTTGAGATGGGGATGATTTTCATGGTCGGGGCTTGTAGTATGAAGTAAGGAAATTAGGGAAAATTTTAGTCAAAATTTCGATAGTTTGGTAGAATGCCTCATAATGATATGCCGACTTTGATATGGGTCAATAGTTATTCGGCTTAATCAGGGATTGAGAGAACTAAGCAAATTAAAGGTGCGTTATGGCTACACACAATGCAACACATCAAATGAAAACCTTGTGTTCCACATGTTCTTTACGCGAACTGTGTTTGCCTGTCGGACTAATGCCTAACGAATTTTTACAATTGGATGCGGTGATCCGTCAAAGCCGCCGTCTGAAAAAAGGCGAGTACTTATTTCGCGCCGGCGAGCCGTTTACCTCTTTATTTGCCATCCGTGCAGGTTTCTTTAAGACAACAGTCGCCAGCCAGGATGGACGGGATCAGGTAACCGGCTTTTTTATGTCGGGCGAGCTGATCGGGATGGATGGGATTTGTTCCCATATTCATAGTTGTGATGCTGTGGCTTTGGAAGACAGCGAAGTATGCGAGCTTCCGTTTACGCACATTGAAGAACTCGGTCAGGATATTCCCAGCCTGCGCTCTCACTTTTTCCGCTTGATGAGCCGTGAAATTGTCCGAGATCAGGGCGTGATGTTGCTTTTGGGCAATATGCGCGCCGAAGAGCGCTTGGCCGCATTTTTGCTTAACTTATCTCAGCGTCTCTATTCCCGAGGTTTTGCCGCCAACGATTTTATCCTGCGGATGTCGCGTGAGGAAATCGGCAGCTATTTAGGGCTGAAACTGGAAACGGTCAGCCGCACCTTATCCAAATTCCATCACGAAGGCTTGATTTCGGTTGAACACAAGCACATCAAAATCCTAGATGCGACAACTTTGAAGAAAATGGTTTCCGGTTGTTCGCACGCTATCTGAATCTGAGGCCGTCTGAAATTGTTCAGACGGCCTTTTTAACACAAGTTAAAGAATAATTGTTAAGTTACGCAAGTGATAGTTAGATGTTAAATTGAAAAGTCTTCAACGACCGGCGTGTACAGAATGCGGTCAACCGCTTCGCGGGTCAGTTTTGGTGCAAACATCTGTATAAAATCATAGGCATAACCACGCAGGTAAGTGTCGGTGCGCAAGGCTATCCAGGTGGGCGACGGCTCAAATAAGTGAGCCGCGTCTATCAGCTGCAAATCTTGATCGACAACGGGATCGTAAGCCATTTTGGCCATCAAACCCACGCCTAAGCCTAAGCGTACATACGTTTTCAATACATCCGTATCGGCAGCCGATAAGGCAACATCAGGTTGCTCGATATGCGCTTTATTAAAGGTACGCGCAATGCTGCTGCCGGAGTTGAACGCAAATTCGTAAGTAACCAGCGGAAAAGAAGCCAAATTTTCAAGGCTTAAAGGATTGCGGCAGTCTAAAAGAGGGTGGTCGTGCGGGACAATGACGGCATGGTTCCATTCATAGCAGGGCAGTTTGCCTAACTCGGGGTGATCGTCAATGCGTTCGGTAATAATTGCCAAATCTGCTTCTCCGCTGCTGACCATTTGGGCAATAGCGGAAGGGCTGCCTTGTTTGATGGTCAAATTGACCTTAGGGTAGTTTTTCACAAATTCTGCAACGATTTTAGGCAATGCATAACGTGCCTGGGTGTGCGTCGTGGCAATGGTCAGGGAGCCGCTGTCATGATCGGTAAATTCGCTGCCGATATTTTTAATGTTCTGTACATCGCGCAAAATCCGTTCCGAAATCTCTAACACGGCTTTGCCCGGTTGCGAAACGGAAACCACACGCTTGCCGCTGCGGATAAAAATTTGGATACCCAATTCTTCTTCAAGCAGGCGGATTTGTTTGGAAATGCCGGGCTGGGATGTAAAAAGCGCATCGGCAGCCTCGGAGACATTCAGATTGTGCCGGTAAACTTCAAGGGCGTAACGTAATTGTTGCAGTTTCATGGTAGCAGTATCGGATACGTTGTTATTGTGGATTTTGTGCGACAAACGGTCTGTAATTTAACATATTTTGCCCAGTTTTGCCCCGAGTTTTGAAAATGGTTGTTTTTAATGAAAATATCTTTTAATGATATGAAAACAGGAAATGCAGGAAGGAAGAGGGAAAGGAATTTTGTTGTTTTTGTACAACTTCGGGTAGGTGAATTGTCTGATTTTGCCCTAAATTAATGACACAAGATTGATTTTTCGGCATGATTAACTACTAGGAAGCAGGCACTTCATAATTGTTTGAAGGCATCGAGTATTGACAGTTTGCCTTGCGCTTCTTTATAGTGCAACCTGATATATCCGATTTGTCGCTGTTTTGATACTGCGGCCTGTATATTGGTACTTTGCAGCGGTTGCTTTCCTAGTCCGCCGCATAACAATTTGATGAGGGAATAAAATGACCAAACAGCTGAAATTAAGCGCATTGTTCGTTGCCTTGGTTGCCTCTGGCACCGCAATGGCCAGCGAAGCGCATACCAAACACGGTTACACCGTAAGCAGCCAATCTCAAGAAATCGTCCGTAACAACTACGGCGAATGCTGGAAAAACAGCTACTTCGACAAAGCTACCCAAGGCCGTGTTGAATGTGGTGACCGCGAAGCAGTTGCTCCTGTACAACAAGCTCCTGAGTATGTTGATGAAACTGTTTCTCTGTCTACTAAAACTCTGTTCGGCTTCGACAAAGATAACTTGCGTCCTGAAGCTCAAGAAAACCTGGACGCTTTGGCCCAACGCCTGAGCAACGAAAGCGTACAAACTGTACGTGTTGAAGGTCACACTGACTTCATGGGTTCTGAGCAATACAACCAAGCTCTGTCTGAGCGTCGTGCTAACGTAGTTGCTAACTATTTGGTAGGTCATGGCGTTGCTTCTAGCAAAATCTCTGCAGTAGGTCTGGGCGAATCTCAAGCTCGCATGACTGCTACTTGTGAAGCTGAAGTTGCTAAACTGGGCAAAAAAGTTTCTAAAGCTAAGAAACGTGCTGCTCTTATCGCTTGTATCGAACCTGACCGCCGCGTTGATGTTAAAATCCGCAGCGTTGTCACTCGTCAAGTTGCTCCAGGCCAAACTATCGAAGGTCAAGGCGAATTGCCTGCTACTGATGAAGGTTGGATCCCAGCTCCTTACAATGGCGTTCACGGTTACGCTAAACCTTAATCGGTTTGTGAAAAATGCCCTGCGATATGCGGGGCATTTTTTATGGCTTGTATTTGAGTAATTAAGATAATTCGTGATTTCAAAATGAGAAGGGCCGTCTGAAAGATTTATTTTCAGACGGCCTTTTATTAAAACAGTTTAGTTTGGCCCGGGCCATTTCCATACGCACATCGCTGCCAGTATCGTACAGATTAAAAAAATAATCCTGGATAAGCCATGCCAAATGCCGAATGTTCCGCCTACTAGGGATAAGAGCCAGTTATCCAGTCCGTACTTGTGCGCCTCGATAACCGGCGTAACCAAAAGATGATTACAGGCTAAGAGTAGCCAAAGTACCAAAACCCACCAAGAGAGGGAGGCCAGTTGCCGTCTGAAAAAGGCATAGGCTGCGCCAAAAATAAC
Source organism: Neisseria sp. P0022.S010 (assembly GCF_051956635.1). Classification (NCBI taxonomy): domain Bacteria; kingdom Pseudomonadati; phylum Pseudomonadota; class Betaproteobacteria; order Neisseriales; family Neisseriaceae; genus Neisseria; species Neisseria sp. P0022.S010. The sequence continues at coordinate 48,976 of NZ_JBQCXF010000001.1, forward strand.
TAAGCCGCATATTGCGGTAATGGCAAACAAAATGCCGGCGATTTCGCCTGCCAGCATCTTAGGCAGGAGATGGAATAGGATGGGGGCGACAATATAGCCTGCTGTCAGTTGCATGCCTAGCCAAATGGCAGCAGCGGTTTGAGTGATTTTGTAGGGCAGACTCATCTGGTTTCTCTTTGGGAAATTCTGTTTTAGTTGTGATGGTGTAACAAAAGGCCGTCTGAGAACGTTTTCAGACGGCCTTGAGTTTATTTAGATGTATTGTACGGAAATAATATCATATTCACGCACGCCGCCGGGGGCCTGAACTTCTGCAACGTCGCCTTCTTCTTTTCCGATCAAGGCACGGGCAATTGGGGAGCCAACGTAGATTTTGCGTTTTTTAATGTCTGCTTCGTCTTCGCCGACAATTTGGTAGGTTACTTGTTCTTCGGTTTCCAAATCTTCCAGTGTTACTGTTGTGCCGAATACGATTTTGCCTTCGGCATGGATTTCGGCAGGATTGATGATGTGGGCCATAGAGAGTTTGTGTTCCAGCTCGGCAATACGGCCTTCGATAAAGCCTTGACGCTCTTTGGCGGCTTCGTATTCTGCGTTTTCAGACAAGTCGCCGTGTGAGCGTGCTTCGGCGATGGCTTCGATGACTTCTGGGCGTGCTACGCTTTTGAGGTGTTGAAGTTCTTGTTTCAACAATTCTGCACCGCGGACGGTCAAAGGGATTTTTTGCATTGAGTTCTCCATGAAAGCATGATGATGCTTTTAAAATTTTATCCGGCCACGCGCGGGAGCCGGATTGGAAATAAAAATACAAGCCGCCAAAGCTTGGCGGCTTGATGAATAAATAAGTAATGCCTGTATTCTACCAAATTCTGCCGAAACCGCAATGATTAAAACGGGTTTTCAGTAAAGTGTTGTTTTCTGTCTATTTTGTTTTTTCAGACGGCCTGCAAACTAAATATTGAAGTATTTCAAAGCTACGCTTGAAAAACGGTTTCGTAAATGAATGGTTTTGATTAAAATGCTTGCTAATAATTCTTAAGGATTAGTCTGCTTTAATTATATAAAGAGAATATATGGAAACAAAACCAACTTCCCAAAATGAACAACAGGCTAACCGCCGTTATTTGACTGTTTGGCGATGGCATTTCTATGCCGGACTTTTGGTTGCGCCGTTTTTAACCCTGCTCGCTGTTACAGGGTTGGGAATGCTGCTATTTGCCAATATCACCGGTAAAGAAGGCGAACGCATACATGTTACGCCGCAGGCAGTGGTTCAGCCTTTGTCGGCTCAGGCTGAAGCTGCCAGACAGTTTGTGAATCCGGAAACTGCTTCTGTAGTGCAGTATATTGCGCCGCGCGCAGATGATATGGTTGCCGTATTCCGCGTGAACAATGACGATAAAGCCACTATGGTTGCTGTTGATCCCTATACGGCAAAAGTCGTGAACACGATGCCGCGCGGTCAAGGCTGGTATCACACGATGGATGAAATCCACGGCGATATGATGATGGGTGCGACTGGTGACTACCTGTTGGAAACTGCTGCGTCGCTAACCATCATCATGATTGTGACCGGTATTTATTTGTGGTGGGTAAAACAGCGTAGTCTGAAGGCCGTCCTTTTACCTAAAGCAGGCAAAGGCCGTTCTTGGTGGCGTAACCTACACGGTGCGGTTGGCTCTTGGGTTTCTTTGATTTTGCTGCTGTTCTGTTTGTCTGGTATTGCTTGGGCAGGTATTTGGGGCGGTAAGGCTGTGCAGGCATGGAGCCAATTCCCAGCCGGCAAATGGGGCGTGGAACCTAATCCGGTATCTTCCGTGCCAACTCATGGCGATGTGTTGAATGATGGCAAATCCAAAGAAGTACCGTGGATTTTAGAGCTGACGCCTATGCCGGTTTCCGGTACGACACTGGGCGAAAACGGCATTAATCCGAGCGAGCCGATGACGTTGGAGACGGTTGACCGCTTTGCACGCGAAATTGGCTTTAAAGGCCGCTATCAGCTTAATTTACCTAAGGGTGAGACCGGTGTATGGACGCTGTCGCAAGACTCAATGAGTTACGATATGATTAGTCCGACCGCCGACCGTACGGTACATATTGATCAATACAGCGGCAAAATCCTGGCTGATATTCATTTCGATGATTACAACTGGTTTGGTAAATTCATGGCGGCAAGTATTGCTTTGCATATGGGTACACTGGGCTGGTGGAGCGTGTTGGCGAATGTTGTGTTCTGCCTGGCGATTATTTTTATCTGTGTCAGCGGCTGTGTGATGTGGTGGAAACGCCGTCCTTCTGAAGCGCGTGGTTTGGTTCCTCCTGCGCAGAAAATCAAATTGCCGGTATGGTGGGCAATGGCTGTGCCACTTCTGATTTTGGCTGTGATTTTCCCAACGGCCGTTGCCGCAATCGCTGTTATTTGGATTTTGGATACATTGTTGTTATCACGTATTCCAGCATTAGCAGGATGGTTTAAATAACCGCCCGATGTAATTCAAGGCCGTCTGAATCTTTTGTTTCAGACGGCCTTTTTTATAGAGGTCAAAAGTAGGGGGTTATGATTCTGTTTAAGTTTATGCGTGAGATGGGAATTGTGATTGGCTTACAGGATTGTGTAAGAAAGACGAGGAGATCTTGTATAAAAACAAAAAACCCACTTCATTGAAGTGGGTTTTTGAAGAAAGCGATTAACCTTTGCGAGCAGGCAATTTTTCTTTAATGCGGGCCGCTTTACCGGTCAGGCCACGCAAGTAGTACAGTTTGGCGCGACGTACGTCACCACGGCGTTTAACTTCGATTTTTTCTACGGTAGGAGAGTACAGTTGGAAAGTACGTTCTACACCTTCGCCGCTAGAGATTTTGCGAACGATGAAGTTGCTGTTCAGGCCACGGTTGCGGCGGGCGATAACCACACCTTCGTATGCTTGCAGACGGCTGCGAGAACCCTCAACCACGCGTACAGATACGACAACGGTGTCGCCTGGAGCGAATTCAGGGATTTCTTTGTTCAAGCGAGCGATTTCTTCTTGCTCTAATTGTTGAATCAAGTTCATTTGTTTTTCCTAAGTTATGATTGGATTTCCTGTTGCTCTTGCAAGATTTCTTTTAAGAGGCGGGATTCCTTTGGGATTAAACTGCGCTTTTCCAATAAATCGGGTCGGCGCTCTAAAGTGCGTCGCAGCGATTGTTTCAATCGCCACTCGGCAATCAAGCCATGATTTCCTGAACGTAAGACATCAGGAACCATCATGCCTTGGAATTCTACGGGTTTGGTGTAATGAGGACAGTCTAAAAGGCCGTCTGAAAATGAGTCTTGTTCGGCTGACTGTATATCGCCCAATACACCCGGTACCAATCTTAAGACGGCATCCATCAACATCATGGCGGGTAATTCACCGCCCGAGACAACAAAGTCGCCAATGCTGATTTCTTCGTCCACACTGCGTTGTAACAGTCTTTCATCTATGCCTTCATAGCGTCCACATAGAAGGATAAGATGGGGCAGTTCGGCAAGTTCTGCGGCTTTTTTGTGTGTCAGCGGCTGACCTTGCGGACTGAGATAAATTACTTTGGCAGGTTTTTGCGAGTTTGTTTTAGCTTCTTCAATTGCCGCTTGAAGCGGCGGTGCCATCATAATCATTCCCGGGCCGCCTCCGAAGGGGCGATCATCGATATAGCCAAGTTTGTTGTCGGCAAATTTTCGGGGATTGATGGCTTGAAACTGCCAAAGGTTTTGTTTTCTTGCCCTGCCTGTAACGCCATATTCGACAATACTGTCGAACATCTCTGGAAAAATGGTGATGGCTTGAATCAGCATCAGTAGTCCAAACCCCAGTCGGCGATAATGGTTTTGCTGTCGGTATCAACAGATTCGATATAGTTGGAGACGAAGGGAATCAGGATTTGTCCGTGTTCGCCTTTAATCATCAAAACATCATTCGCGCCGGTTTCCATCAGGTTGCTGACTTTGCCGAGGACGATATTTTCTTTGTTGATGACGGTCATGCCGACTAAATCTGCCCAGTAGTATTCGTCTTCCTCAGTAGGGGCGAATGACTCTCTGGGAATTTCGATGGTATAGCCGCGCAAGGCAAATGCTTGATCGCGATCGTCTATACCTTCAAATTTGACCTGAAGTTCGCCATTGACAATTTTACCTGTTTCAAGCGTGACATTCAGGGTTTTGCCATCCTTGCATAACTGCCACTCTGGGTAGTCCAGCAGGCTGTCGGTGTATTCGGTATTGGCGGCAATTTTAAGCCAGCCTTTAATGCCGAATACGCCTTTGATGTAGCCCATGGCTACCCGTTTTTGAGTGTCTGTCATGGTCGTTTCAGCTGATTAAGCAGCGATTTTTTGCTCTTTAATCAGTTTGGCAACTGCATCGCTAACTTTCGCGCCTTGAGCGACCCAGTGGTTGATGCGGTCTGCGTCGAAACGTACGCGTTCTTGTTTTTCGTTGGCAACGGGGTTGTAGAAACCTACGCGCTCGATGAAGCGGCCGTCACGACGGTTGCGAGAGTCAGTTACGACTACGTTGAAGAAAGGGCGGTGTTTTGAGCCGCCGCGAGCCAAACGGATAACTACCATTTTGAGTCCTTTTGAAAAATGCGGATATATAGAAACCGCTAATTTTAGGATATTTCACACGGGTTATGCAAGTTTTTATTTGTTTTTGTTGCTGTTTTGCCATTCGTTCAAATCGAGGCTTGCTTGATACAGTCCGCGGTCGGTTTCCAACGGGGTAACGGTAAATCCTGATTTTTCAGCGAGTTTGAGCATTGGTGTGTTTTCTTTGAGGATTTCCGCATTCATGGTTTGATAACCTTGCTGTGTGGCAGTTTGTATAATGAGGCTCATCATTTTGCCGGCCAAGCCGGTTTTGCGGGCTTCGGCGGCCAATGTAATGCCGAATTCGCATTCGTTGCGATTGATGCGGCTATAACGGCTGACTGCGACGATACGGCCGTCTGAAGCGAAGGCGGCCCATGCGCATTCGTTATGGAAATCGGGGCGGGTCAGCCGTGCGAGTGTAGGCTGCGGCAATTCGTTGGTGTGGGTCATGAAGCGCGTATAGCGGTCGGCCGCAGGTAATTGGCGGACAAATTTTTGTTTGGCTTCGGCATCTTCAGGCTCTAGTGCGCGAATGTGCAGGGTGTTGCCGTCGGGCAGGACGAATGTGTCGGTTTGATTCGGGTAGGGGGCGAGTACGTTTTGTATTTCGGGTGTTTCGGTTTTAGGGTGCAGCAGTTCGGACGCGGCTTCGCCGGTGTTGCGTAGGAATTCGGCTGCAGCCGGATTTTTTTGTTGGAGGTAGGCGGCGGCACTTTGCATTTTGGCGGCGGCTTGTTCTAAGGTTTGGACGGCTTTTTTGGGGATTTTGGTTGTCGGCGCGGCTGGTTTTTCCACAATTTCGGGAATGATGGTGCTGCTGTATTGGCTGCCGTTGTAGTTGAGGATGATGTCGCCGATATGCTGATTGTTGTGGATAAGCGTGTTTAGGGAGTGCAGGAATTGATTGAGAACGGAAGTGTTGTCAAGTTCTGCAAATTGGCTTAAACGCTGGATATCGAGCGTGGTAAAGGGCGGTAATGCGGCTTGGGTTTGGCCGTTGTAATGGGCGGTCAGGATCTTGCCGTAAATGGGATGACGGCTGAATCGGAATTGAACGGCATTGTGCTTTTGGGTTTGGAACGGAGGCAGGTATAGGGCTTCTGCCATCAGTTCGGTTTGACCAGATGCAATGGCTTTATCGATACTTTTGTTTTTAGGCGTTTTCAGACGGCCTGTTTTGGCCGGGGCGGGGGTGTTTTGCGCTTGTTGCAAACAGGCGGTTTGATTGCGGAAATAAAGTGTCAGCAAGGCTTCTTCCGGGGTGTTGAACCGGGTCAGGCCGTCTGAAAAACGATGGCTGATGAGAATGGGCTTGCTGGTTTTTTGTGCTAAGTTATTCAGTGTTTGATGAATGCCGTACGCATCTGGTGTGTCCGGCGAAATAATGCCGAGCAGGGCTTGGGTGTGCGGATTTTGCAATTGTTCGAGTGCCAGGCGGTGGATGCGTGCGGGCGTGGGGTCGCTGCCGATGCAGCCTTGTTGGATGGATGGTGCGTCGGTTGGAAGGTTGAGAGTCAATTGGCAGGCATCGGCGGTGCTGCGCAGCCATTCTATCGGCGTATCGGACAAAATAGTGGGATGGGTAATGACGGGAATGCCGGAAAGATGGGCTTTTAAGGCTGCTTCGAGTTCGTTGGTATTGAATACCGGCAGGAAGTTGCAATGGCGGCTGAGGCTGTGTAGGACGGCTTTGTCTGTGTCGTCGGTGTAGTGTGTGGACAACAGGATAAGCGGGGTGTGGCGTGCAAAGTGTCGGATGGCGCTGAACAGCTCGCGTTGGTTTTCGGCCGGATTGTAGTGGATGACGGCAACTTTGGTATGGCGGTTGTGGCCGAAGCGGTTGAGCCAGTCGGCGGATGTGGTGGGGCTTAGGTTGTAGTTGAGGCTGATATGGCGCGATACTCCTTGATGCATTGTGTTCAGCAGATGGTTGATGTTGCGGCTGACAGTGCTGTGGCCGGTGAGTAATGCGATATGGCCGGCCGGATAGTCGGCTTGGGTGCCGATATTGAGATTGAGTGAGGGAAGTTGGACGCCTGCGCTGTTACAAACGCTGATGTTTAATTCGTCGCCGTGATATTTTTGAATGATGGAACGGGCGTTTTTGCAGGATTCGGGCGGCAGGTTTTCCCAATCTTGGATCAGGATAATGTGGCGCAGGCCTTTTTTGCGGCAGGCTTTGAACAGTGTGTCGTAATGGTCGTGCGGGATGACGGCGACAACTAAGTCGGCCTGGCCTGGAATTTTGCTGAGGCTGGAGTAGGAAGGGAGTCCGGCGACGCTGCTGTGGCGGAGATTGACGGGCGTGATTTTGCCTTGATATGAGGAACCGAGCAGGTGGCTGAAAATGCGTTCACCAAGGCTGTGCGGACGTTCGCTGGCGCCGACAAGGATGATGTGTTCGGGCATGAAGAAGTAGCCGGTTTGGACGGTTGCATTCATGATGGTTCCTTATTTGTGTTTTGGGCCGTCTGAAGAGTTTCAGACGGCCTTATTTTTAGGCTTCTTTTTTGTCTCCGGCTTTCTTTTTGGGAAGGATAAAACGCATCCTCAGGCCGTTGGGTTTGATATTTTCAGCAATGATTTTGCCGCAGTGCTGCTCCATGATGTGTTGCGTCAAGGCAAGTCCCAAGCCGGTGCCGGGCTTGTGTGCGCTGGAGTCGGCACGATAAAAGGCGGTAAAAATATGCGGAAGCTGCATTTCATCGACACCCGGGCCGTTGTCGGTAACATCGATAATCCAGTGTTTGCCGTCTTGTCCGATATGGGCCTGAATGGTACTGCCTTCCGGACTGTAGTTGATGGCATTGCGGATAACGTTGTCAAAGGCGCGGTACAGATAGCCTTCGTTGGCACTGATCACGGCATTTTCAGGGATTTTGGGGTCAATGCTCAGGGTAACGCTTTGATTGTTTTGGTGGGCAATGCTTTGGTTGTCCTCAATCAAGTTGGTTAGGAACGGAACGAGTTTGAGGTTTTCTTTTTCCAAAGGAATATTGGAAGTCTCTAGGCGGGAGAGGGTCAATAATTCACCTACCAAAGTATCCATGCGCACCAGCTCGCCTTCAAGCCGCTTGAGGTATTGCTCTTGTTTTTGCGGCTGAGATTGAATCAGGCCGACAATTGCCTGCATGCGCGCCAGCGGCGAACGCATTTCATGAGAAACGTGGTGGAGCAAATGACGCTCTTTGGCCACAAGTTTTTCCAATTTTTCGGCCATTTTGTCGAACTGTACGGCAAGGTGGGACAATTCGTCGTCACGGTCGTCAACTTGCTGGGAAATGCGGGTTTCGAGTTCGCCGTTGGCTACCCTGTCCATACCGCCGCCAAGAATTTTAATGGGCTTGGTGATGTTGTTGGCAAGGATATATGCCATCAAGAGGCCGACGATGATGATGAAAGACAGAATAATAAATTCGTGCCAAATCGGCGAAAGCGGCAGGCCGGGAATGAAAAGCGGGCTGGGCAGGCGTTGGGCTTGATGGTTATCCCAGCCTTTAATGAAGAAGAGGTATTCTTCGCCGAAACGGTCGTATTCGATGTGGGCTAAATCGGATTCGGGATTGTTGATGGCGAAGATGCGGGCGCGTTCGATGGACAGGCTGTCGATGTTGCGGCCTAAAATATCTTTTTTATCGTCGCCGGTAATCACATAAACGGCATTGGAAACCGGATTGTTTTTCCATTCCGAAAGAATTTCGCGCGCACCGCTGTCTCCGCGCGAGTTGAACGCGGAGATGATGCTGCTCATCAATGTGGTTTCGATGGTGCGGCGTTGGTTGAATTGGTTTTCGGCGAGGGTGTTTTGTACCAGCCAAAATGAAAAACTCGCCACAAAGATTGCGCAGACGATGACTGCGCAAAATGTGGCGAAGATGCGTTGAAACAGTTTCATTGATCTGTTTAATCTTTAGTTTTTAACAAACAGGTAGCCTAAGCCGCGTACAGTTTGAATCAGGGAGGCATCGCCCAGTTTGTGGCGGATGCTGGAGATGTGTACGTCGATGCTGCGGTCAAATTTAGCCAGTTTGCGGTCGAGTGCCTCGATGGATAGGGTCTCTTTGCTGACGACTTGTCCGGCGTGGCGCATCAAAACTTCGAGCAGGTTGAACTCGGTGCTGGTCAATTCGAGCGGAGTGTCTTTGATGCTGGCTTGGCGTTTGGCAGGGTAGAGGACAACGTCGCTGACGGAAATGCTGTTAGGCGCGTTGTTTTGTTCGTTGCTGTGTTGCGCACGACGCAGGATGGCGTTGATGCGGGCCAAGAGTTCGCGCGGTGTGCATGGTTTCGGAACATAATCGTCCGCACCCATTTCCAGACCGATGATGCGGTCGATATCGTCGCCTTTCGCGGTCAGCATGATGATGGGCACGGTGCTTTGGGTGCGTACGTTTTTCAGTACGTCCAAACCGTTCATTTTAGGCATCATGGAGTCTAATACGACGACATCGTATTGTCCGGTCAGAATTTCTTGGACGCCGGCTTCGCCGTCGGGAACGCTATGAACGTTGAGGCCTTCGGCAGTCAGGTATTCGGTCAGCAATTCGGTCAAGAGAGCATCGTCATCTACGAGTAATACGCGACTCATGGAATTTCCTTTTCGTGATTGTATGCGCCGCGGTACTAAATGGCAGTACGGCGCTTAAAATAGAGTTGTGTTCAATCTTAACATGCAATCTGCTTTTGTTGATAGCGTAATTTTCTGTGCTTTTGCGCTTTTTTGCATAGAAACTCGCTGCTCTTTACATTTTCAGACGGCCTGTAAGGACAAACTGACAATTGGGTGTGTTTTGTTCAGGGTTTGTCGCATGATTGGGCGGTTTGGTGTTTCGGTGCATTGATGAAATCTTTGCAATCGGACAAAAGTTTGGGCAGCAAGGGGGCGAATGCCGGGTGGCTGCGTATTTTGTCGGCGTAGAAATACATCATATAAGGGTAATAATATTGCATTGCCTGCATCCATTGCGCACCTTCTTCTTTTTTGCCTTGCCGGTAGAGGTAAAGGCCGACTTGGTAGGCGCTGGAGTAGGGGCGGTAGGTCAGGGCTTTGAGTGCGGCTTCTTCCGCCCACGGACGGATGTAGGCATCGGTCGGATCTGCACGTTTGCTCAAGCTCAAATCGGCGTAATAGGCAAGCATGGGGCTTTCTTTGGAAAGTCGTTGCAAGCCGTCGACTTTGTTTTGAACTGTTTGCTGATCATCGGTTTTCCCTACACGGCTATATTGGGTCAGATTTTGATATTCCCAGCTGAGGTTTGCCATGCCGATTAAAATCGATAAAGTGGCTATACCGCCTGCCCATTGTCTGATTCGGGTAGATAAAGGGCCGTCTGAAACATCTTTCGGATAAGAGGGTGTCAACGACAGAATCAGGCTGAATACGGTGAGGAAGTAAATATACCAAAGCGGATATTCAAGCATGCTGTGGCAAAGGCTGACGGCGGCGGCAGTCAGTAAAAACAGCGAGGCCGGTGTTTGGTTGCGGCCCAACAGTCGCCACACGGCTGCAAGCAGGGTTAAGGCTGCGAGCAAGGTGCCGGCAATGCCCATTTCGGACAATAACTGCATAACGATGTTGTGCGAATGGGTAAACAGTACGCCGAGGATGTTGTTGGGAAAGTATTGTTGTTGGGCATTGATCAGGAAGGTTTGCTGGGCAAAGCTGTTCCAGCCGTGGCCGAACCAAGGTGCAGATTGAAAGGCAATCCATGCTTTGCTCCATTCGATTTGGCGCATGGAACCTTCAAAACCGCTGGTGCCTGCGCGTTCGACAGCGGTTTCGTATTTGATGTTGCCAAACAAGTCCAGCAGGCTGCCCATACCGAATTGGAAAGCGGCGGCCAGGATGGCGGTCAGAAGGAAAATGCACAGTGCGCGTTTGTGTTGGAAACGGGTACGCCAAAACCATAACGGCGTAATCAGGAATAGGGCGGCAATGTAGCCTAAGATGGTGCGCGAGTTGACCAGGCCGAGGGTTGCGGTCAAAGCCAATACGAACAGAAAACCTGCTGCATTGGACATTTTGCGTGCCGTCCATAAATAGGATGCCGCCAAAATGCCCCACATTAAATAATGTCCCAAGTGGTTTCGTTGGCCGAGTTGGCCGTTTACGGTACCGTTGCTTCGGGCAATGATGCCGTTCAACCACTCTACGTTGGACCAGCCTTTAAATTGCAACCAGACGATGGCGGCCTGTATGGTTGCCCCTATCAATAAAGACCAAGCAAAGATGCTGACGACGCGTTCCTGTCCGTAAGCTGCTACCCAGCCGCGAACCGACCATGCACCCAGTGCCAAAATGACAAAGGTCCAGGCAGTGATGTCGCTCATACCGGGGTAGGTGGAATGCATGAGGCGCGCTTGGAGCGACCAGAATGCGGCCATGGCAAACAAACCGATACTGAGTGCGGGAAGGCGGATATTCAGCAGGCCTTTGTGTGCGCTAATCAATGTCAGTACCAATGAGCCGCTCAGTGAAATGGCTTCCAGGTAAAAGCTGGGTAGTGGGCCGACTCGGTAGAGTGAGAGAAAAGGGACGGCGCAAATCCAAAGAAAACTGAGCCATAAAGGCCAAAAGGTTTTTACTGAAGATTCGGCTAGGCCGTCTGAAAGTGTGTGGTAGGTCATTTTAATGTGTGTTTTTGTTGTTTGATAAATGCAAGGCAGCCGAGGAAAAAGGCAATGCACAATAATACGGAAACGGCGGCGCAAATCCGGCTGGCGAGAGCCGTGTCTGCCAGGCGCATACAGGCTTCGGCAAAGTAAATCAGAATCAGCATGGAGCTGTATTGGTAAGTGTAGATGCGTTTTTTCAAAATGCCGGTCAACGGCAGGCACAAAGGCAGGGCTTTCAGTGCCAACCATGAGCCGCCTTCGCGCAATGGCGCGATCCATAATTCCCATGATAAGGAAAGCAAAATCAAAAGGATAAGGCTTATGGAAGTTGCAAGGTAAGGTAACGGGGAGCGTGTATTGTTCACAATATAAAGGGCGTAAGCCATACTGGAAAACTTGAAATTATACCGCTAAAAATGCAGGGGGAGACAAGAATATTGCTTAAGGATATTTAAGAAAGAATTTATTGTTTTTCTTTAAATTAATGAAACTTTATCCTGTTTTATAGTCTTATTAATATATTTATCAAATAAAGATTGTGCTATTATTATAGACACTTTATCTCAGGAGGATAGAAAACCATGAATCGCGTTGCTGACGTTATCCGTGATGATATTAAAGTAATGACAGCTTATCAGGTTGCCGATTTGCCGGAAGGTTTTATTAAGTTGGATGCTATGGAGTGTCCGCATCATCCTTTCGCCGGATATGAATCTTTGTTGTCAGAATGGGCGGATATAGTAAAAGAAGCACCGATTCATTTGTATCCTCATACAGCCAAGAGCGGGATTTATGAAGAATTAAGGGAAGTCTTCGGTATTCCCGGCAAGGCGGAAATCGCATTGGGCAACGGCTCCGATGAGCTTATCCAGTTTTTGACCATGCTGGTTGCCAAACCCAATGCGTGTGTATTGGGTATTGAGCCAAGTTTTGTTATGTATCGTCATAATGCCGCGCTTTATGGCATTGAATATGTCGGCGTTCCCTTAAATCCGGACTTCACTTTAAATCTTCCTGCCGTTTTGTCCGCGATTGAGCAACATCAGCCGTCATTAATTTTTATTGCCTATCCCAATAACCCTACCGGCGTGTGCTTTAAACGAGAAGAAGTAGAGGCGGTTGTTCGTGCGGCAACCGGCATTGTGGTTGTTGATGAGGCATATGGTGCGTTTCATCATGACAGTTTCCTTCCGTGGGCGGGAGAAGTTGAAAATCTGGTCGTAATGCGTACCATCAGCAAAATCGGTTTTGCCGGATTACGGATGGGGTATGCGGCGGCAAGCCCGGGCATTATTGGAGAGCTGGCCAAAATCCTACCTCCTTACAATATGAATCAATTGAGTTTGGCAGCGGCGAAATTCTCATTGAAACATCATCCAATTATTCAGCAAAACATTGATACATTGAAAAACGAGCGTTCGCGCGTAATGAATGAATTGTTGAAATTAAACCGTTTGGAAGTTTTCCCAAGCGAAGCCAACTTTATTACCGTTCGCGTTCCTGATGCGGACGGACTGTTTGAAACATTGAAGCAAAACCGCATACTGATTAAAAAGCTGCATGGAAGCCATCCGCTTTTGGATCAGTGTGTCCGCATAACCATAGGCTCGGCAGCGCAAAATGATGCCGTCTTGGCCGTTATTAAAAACCTTTACCCCAATCTTTGATTTCAAGGAAACTACCATTATGAACAAAGCTCAACTGCATTTGACCAATTTTCTGTTACTGGTTGAAGAAGCCGGCTCATTGACCAAGCTTGCACGCGCATGCGGTTATGAAAACTCCGCCTCCCTGTCTCAGCTCAAACGCCGTTTGGAACAACAAGCAGGCGACGAGTCTGCGCGCGGCATCCGTCCGAGCCTGGCTGCGAAGTTGGAGTCCGGTATGCACAAACGCAAAGGCTGGCTGAACCGTGATCACAGCAAAGACCAAGAAAAAGCAGCAGCGGTTGAAGCGGCACGTTTGGAAAAACAAACCGCCGAAGCAGATGCCGGTGTTTCAACCGAGGGCCGTTTTGTTACTGTTACCCGCAATACCTGCGAAACCCAAATTACCGTCAGCCTCAATCTTGATGGCACCGGTAAATACCGCTTTGATACCGGCGTTCCTTTCCTTGAGCATATGCTTGCCCAAGTAGCGCGTCACGGTTTGATTGACTTGGATATTACCTGCAAAGGCGATTTGCACATTGACGACCATCACACAGTTGAAGACATCGGTATCGTGGTTGGTCAGGCCCTGAAACAAGCGCTTGGCAATAAAGCCGGCATTACCCGTTACGGCCATGCCTATGTTCCGCTGGATGAAGCATTGAGCCGTGTGGTCATCGACCTTTCCGGCCGCCCCGGTTTGGTATACAACATCGACTTTACCCGCGCCCTGATCGGCCGTTTTGACGTCGATTTGTTTGAAGAATTTTTCCACGGCCTTGTGAACCACAGCATGATGACCTTGCACATCGATAACTTGAGCGGACGTAATGCGCACCATCAAGCCGAGACCGTTTTCAAAGCCTTCGGCCGCGCCCTGCGCATGGCAGTCGAATACGATCCGTGCATGATTGGTCAAACGCCTTCTACTAAAGGCACGCTGAGCGAAGAATCTGTTCAAGAAGAAGCGGAAGCCGCATCAGAAGAATAAGGCAGCGTTTGAATGAATAAAGGCCGTCTGAAACCGATTGGGATTTCAGACGGCCTTTATTATTCATCTTGTATGGTGGCAATATTTTGTTTTAAACCATCTTTTGCTACAATCATTCTTATTATTATATTAATCATTAAATGTTTTCAGACGGCCTGAGGAGAAGCAATGAAAGTAGCGATTGTCGATTATGGAATGGGAAACCTGCATTCAGTGTTGAAATCGGTTCAGGCGGCGCAGGTCTTGTCCAAGCAAAATGCCGAGGTTTATCTGACTTCGCGGCCTGAAGAAGTGATGGTGGCGGATAAGGTTATCTTTCCGGGGCAGGGCGCCATGCCGGACTGTATGTCTGCGCTGAAGGCCAGCGGTTTGGGCGAGGCGGTTTCAGACGGCCTGAAAAACAAGCCGTTTTTTGGAATTTGCGTAGGTGCGCAATTATTGTTTGAACACAGCGAAGAAGGCGATACAGATGGTTTGGGTTGGTTTGAAGGCCAAGTCAAACGGTTTTTGCCCAATCAGACCGATGCGCAAGGAGGCCGTCTGAAAGTGCCGCATATGGGCTGGAATACAGTACGTCAAACCCGTCCGCATCCTTTATTTCAAGACATTGGGCAGAAGGAGTATTTTTATTTTGTTCACAGCTATTATTTTGCGCCGAAAAATGAAGAGATTGTTTTAGGCGTCAGCGAATATCCGAATGAATTTGCCTGCATTGTCGGTCAAGACAATGTGTTTGCCACACAGTTTCACACGGAAAAAAGCCATCAGGCAGGATTATTGCTGCTGCGGAATTTTTTAAATTGGCAGATTTGAGGTTTTTAACATAAATCTGCTAAAAATCGCTAATTTGTGTAAAATATACTGAAACTGAATAGAGGAGAAAAAAATGCTGTTGATACCTGCCATTGATTTGAAAGAAGGACGTTGTGTCCGCTTGAAACAAGGCTTGATGGAGCAGGCGACGGTGTTTTCCGATTCGCCGGCAGAGACAGCTTTGCATTGGCGCAACCAAGGCGCACGCCGTTTGCATTTGGTTGATTTGAACGGCGCATTCGCAGGCGTTCCTCAAAATTTTCCGGCGATTAAAGAAATTTTGGCCGCCGTGGCCAAAGATATTCCAGTACAGCTTGGCGGCGGCATCCGTGATTTGGAAACCATTGAAAAGTATTTGGATTTGGGTCTGACTGATGTGATTATCGGCACGGCTGCGGTAAAAAATCCTGAATTTGTGCGCGAAGCATGCAAGGAATTTCCGGGGCAGATTATCGTCGGCTTGGATGCCAAAGACAGCATGGTGGCAATAGACGGTTGGGCAACGGTAACGGAACATCATGTCGTCGATTTGGCCCAACGTTTTGAAGACGATGGCGTCAACAGCATTATTTACACCGATATTGGCCGCGACGGCATGATGAGCGGCGTGAATATCGAAGCCACCGTCAAATTGGCCCAATCCGTGAATATTCCGATTATCGCTTCCGGCGGTTTGACGAATTTGGATGATATCCGCGCATTGTGTGCCGTCGAAAACGAAGGCGTAAGCGGAGCGATTACCGGCCGTGCAATTTACGAGGGAAGCATTGATTTTGCACAGGCGCAAAAACTGGCCGATTCTTTGGCTTAAGTGTGTCGGATTATGCGGATAAGACCTTGCAGGCCATTAAAACGCAGCGGCTGACGCAGCACACAAAAATGCACTCAAAGGGATTGCCTGTATAGGTCATGGGTTTATATCTATTTGAAATAATTATAAAAACAACCCAATCGATATTTTATTAAGGGATTAGTATGCTTGAAGCGTTTGTTTTGGGTTTTTGGATTATCTGGTCATCTGACCGAGAAGTGTATCCGCTAAGCGAAAGTTTGTGGTTTACACTGATTGCAGTGATATTGCGGCAGCTGACGGCGTTTGATTTGCCGATTATCGATACCTATTGGATGATTTTCAACGGGATAATATGGGCATTTGCCGGTTTGATTTTCGCCATTGTTGGCCGTATCGACAGCAATTTTATTATTTCCTGTGTGTTGGCGATGATGGCCGGTATCGGTTATTTTCAGCTGTTGCAACATTTGCCGGATTGGTTGGGCAAATTTTTGGCCTGACGGTTTCAGACGGTCTGATAACGGATAAGAGGTATTGGGTATGGCATTGGCAAAACGAATTATTCCTTGTCTGGATGTAAAAGACGGCCGCGTGGTAAAAGGCGTCAACTTTTTGGGTTTGCGCGATGCAGGCAATCCGGTTGACGTTGCCAAACGCTACAACGATGAAGGCGCGGATGAGTTGACCTTTTTGGACATCACCGCTTCCAGCGACAATCGCGATACTATTTTGCACGTTATCGAGGCGGTCGCTTCGCAAGTTTTTATTCCATTAACCGTCGGCGGTGGTGTGCGTACGGTTGCCGATATCCGCCGCCTGCTCAATGCCGGTGCCGATAAGGCCAGCATCAATACGGCCGCTGTAACCAATCCTGAGTTGGTAAACGAAGCGGCCGGTTTTTTTGGTTCGCAAGCGATTGTCGTTGCTGTCGATGCCAAAGCGGTCAACCCTGAAAACACCCGTTGGGAAATCTTTACCCACGGCGGACGTAATCCGACCGGTTTGGACGCGGTGGAATGGGCTGTCGAAATGCAGCGGCGCGGCGCAGGCGAGATTTTGCTGACCAGCATGGACCGGGACGGCACCAAGCAAGGTTTCAATCTGCCGTTGACACGCGCGGTCAGTGAAGCGGTCGATATTCCGGTCATTGCTTCCGGCGGCGTCGGTTCGGTTCAACACTTGGTGGACGGTATTAAAGAAGGGAAGGCCGATGCGGTATTGGCCGCCAGTATTTTCCATTTTGGCGAAGCGAGTATCCGCGAAGCAAAACTGGCCATGCGCGAAGCAGGAATCGAAGTGCGTTTGTGATTGCTATCCAAAGGCCGTCTGAAAAATATGGGAGAAAACGCGAATGTCGAATATAAACGAAACGCTGCTGAATGCCGTAAAATTTGATGAAAAAGGTTTGGTTTGCGCGATTGCCCAAGATTGGCAGACACACCGTGTGCTGATGGTTGCCTGGATGAACGCAGAGGCCCTGCAAAAAACCGTAGAAACCGGTTTTGCCCACTATTACAGCCGTTCCCGCCAAAAACAATGGATGAAGGGCGAAGATTCGGGGCATACGCAAAAAGTACACGAATTGCGCCTGGATTGCGATGGCGACGCTGTGGTTATGTTGATTGAACAAAACGGCGGCATTGCCTGTCATACCGGGCGCGAAAGCTGCTTTTACAAAGTTTGGCAAGAGGGTGCATGGCAGACAGTGGATGCCGTGTTGAAAGACGAAGAAGCAATTTACGGACATAAACATCCTTAAGGCCGTCTGAAAGAAATAAGAGAAACCGACCATGACCGATACCATCCTTACCCAAATCCAAAACGTCATCGATTCGCGCAAAGGCGGCGATCCCGATGCTTCTTACGTTGCCCAACTTTTGCACAAAGGCGAAGACAAGATTTTGAAAAAAGTCATCGAGGAAGCGGGTGAAACCTTGATGGCCTCTAAAGATGGCGGCGGTGAACATTTGGTTTACGAAGTGGCGGATTTGTGGTTTCACACCATGGTTTTATTGGCGCATCACGGATTGCGCGCCGAAGATGTGGTCAACGAGCTTGCGCGCCGTCAAGGTTTGTCGGGATTGGTGGAAAAAGCTTCTCGCAAAGAATCTTGAATTTATATTACAATCCCGTATTTGACCTGTTTCAGAATCCGTCTCTTGGGGCAAAAACGATTTCACTTTGTTTAGCGAAACCCGTTACGCCCGTTTTCAGACGGCCATTGGAGCCATTATGGATAATTGTATTTTCTGCAAAATCGCCGCCAAAGATATTCCGGCACAAACCGTTTACGAAGACGATGAGATGCTTTGTTTCAAAGACATCCGCCCTGCCGCGCCGGTACATCTGCTGCTGATTCCAAAAGTACACTTCGATTCACTGGCACACGCCACTGCCGAACATCAAACCCTGTTGGGTAAAATGATGTTGAAAGTCCCTCAAATCGCCCAAGAGGCAGGTTTGACCGACGGTTTTAAAACCCTGATCAACACAGGTAAAGGCAGCGGACAAGAAGTCTTCCACCTGCATATCCATATCATGGGTACGCCCGCATAATTATTATCTCTTTTTAAATTAAACAAATTCAAGGATTTATCATGGGTAGCTTCTCTCTTTGGCACTGGATTATCGTACTGATTATCGTCGTTTTGGTATTCGGTACCAAAAAATTGCGCAACGTCGGCAAAGACCTCGGCGGCGCAGTGCATGACTTCAAACAAGGCCTGAACGAAGGTACAGACGGCAAAGATGCCAAAAAAGACGAAGTCATCGAACACAAAAAAGACGAAGACAAAGCATAATCCATGTTTGATTTCGGTTTGGGCGAATTGCTGCTGGTCGGCGTTGTTGCCCTGATAGTGTTAGGCCCCGAACGTCTGCCGCAAGCCGCGCGCACGGCCGGGCGTTTGGTCGGTAAATTGCAAGGCTTCGTCAACAACGTCAAGCAGGAACTTAATACTCAGGCTGAGTTGGACGAATTGCGCAAAGTCAAGCAGGAATTTGAAGCCGCCGCTTCGGAGTTTCGCGACGGTATCAAAGACTTGGGCGATGATGCACAAAAAAATCTGAATGATATTTCAGACGGCCTCAAGCCGTGGGAACGCCTGCCCGAACAAAAAACGCCAGCTGATTTTGGTGTGGACGAGTTCGGTAATCCTCTGCCTGATTTGGCGCCAAGCAGCACTGAAAATGAAAGTGCGGCCCAAGTTTCTGAAGAGGGTGGGGCAGCGCAAACCCAAGAGCCTGCCGGGGCTGAAAATGCCGAGTCCGAGCAAGACCGCGCTTGGCGTGAGTATTTGACCGCATCGGTTTCCCCCGCTCCGGCGGTTGAAGTCAGCTATGTCGAAGCCCCTGCCGCCGATGTTCCTCCGCTGCATACGACATCTCTGCGTAAGCAGGCGATGAGCCGCAAGCGCGATATGCGCCCGAAATTCCACGCCAAACCCAAACTGCGCGTCCGTAAGTAAAAAGTGAGTCAACCGGTGTCCGAACCTCAACACGAACAACCCGTCCAACCGCTTATCGAGCATCTTCTCGAGCTGCGCCGCCGCATGATGTGGATCGTCATCGGCATCGTCGTCTGCTTCTTGGGCATGATGCCGTTTGCCCAGCAGCTCTATACTTTTGTTGCCGAACCATTGATGGCCAATCTGCCTAAAGATACCAGCATGATTGCGACCGATGTGATCGCGCCGTTTTTTGTGCCGGTAAAGGTTACCTTGATGGCGGCGTTTCTGCTGTCCTTGCCGCACACGCTGTATCAAGTCTGGGCGTTTGTCGCCCCGGCCTTATACCAAAATGAAAAGCGTTTGATTACGCCGCTGGTGTTGTCCAGCGTAACGCTTTTCTTCGTCGGTATGGCTTTTGCCTATTTTCTGGTGTTTCCCGTTATTTTCAAATTCTTGGCCGGTGTAACCCCTGTCGGCGTCAATATGGCGACCGATATCGACAAATACCTGTCCTTTATTTTGGGCATGTTTGTCGCATTCGGTACGACGTTTGAAGTGCCTGTTGTTGTGGTGTTGCTTGCCAAAATGGGCATTGTTTCGACCGCTCAGCTTAAGAACGCCCGTCCGTATGTTATCGTGGGTGCGTTTATCGTGGCCGCAATCATCACGCCGCCTGACGTGATTTCTCAAACCCTGCTTGCCGTTCCGCTGATTCTACTCTACGAAGCAGGTATTTGGTTCAGCCGTTTTGCCAAGGCCAAAACGCAGCAGGAAGATGGGGATACACCGCAACCGCCGGCGGAAATTTGAGAATAAAGGCCGTCTGAAGGATTTTTCAGACGGCCTTTGTGTTTATGACAGTTTTAAATTTTAAGGAGCAACATGATGAATGTTCAGGATATCGTACAAAAACGTTACAGCACCAAATCTTTTGATGCCTCCAAAAAAATTTCAGCCGAAGATTTTGCCCAAATCGAAGCGGCACTGCGCTACAGTCCTTCCAGCGTCAATATTCAACCTTGGCATTTTGTGATTACGGATAATGAAGCAGGTAAGGCACGGGTAGCCAAATCTGCAGAAAATTTTCCGTACAACCTGCCCAAAATCATCAACGCTTCACATGTAATCGTATTTGCGGCGCGGGTGCATGCCGATGAGGACTATTTGGCAGGCGTGTTGGAACAGGAAGATAAAGACGGACGTTTTGCTACGGCTGAAAATAAGCAAATGGGCGATAATGCGCGCCGCACTTTCTTGGGTATCCACCGCAAGCAAATGCAAGACGAAACCCAATGGTTGTCGTGTCAAGTTCATATTAATTTGGGCTTTACCCTGTTTGCCGCCGCGGCCTTGGGTGTGGATGCCGTTCCGTTGGAAGGGGTGGATATGGCTGTTTTAGATCAAGAATTTGGTTTGGCTGAAAAAGGTTATCGTGCTGTTGCCGTTGTCGCATTGGGCTATCGCGCCGAAGATGATTTTAATGCCAAATTGCCGAAATCACGTTTGGAAAACGAGGTAATTTTTACTAAGGTATAACCGAGGGGCTTGGTTTCAGATCATTGAAAAAAGCCATCTGTTTCTATCTTATTGAGAAGCGTAATGTCAGGCCGTCTGAAAATAAACTACTTTTCAGACGGCCTTTTTATTGTTCTTGTTTTTCTTTGTCCTCCTTACTTTCAAGCATCTTACAAAAAGGGTTTGGAAAAATAGGTGCTTATATTTTGGCCGGATTTAGCCGTACGATTTCATGGGTAAATGTGTTATCGTATTCATATATGTTAAAAAACATTAATAAATTTGTATTTTTCTTACAGAGAAAGGCTTCAAAATGGATGGATGGACTCAAACGTTGAGTGCCGGTACCTTGCTCGGTATCGCCGCCGCAGCGATTTTGCTGATCTTGATTTTGATTGTAAAACTGCGCGTTCATGCCTTGCTGACGTTGGTATTGGTCAGCCTGCTGACTGCTATCGTAACAGGCCTGCCTATGGGCAGTATCGTCAATGATGTGTTGGTCAAAAACTTTGGCGGCACGCTCGGCAGCGTAGCGTTGCTGGTCGGTTTGGGCGCAATGCTCGGCCGTTTGGTGGAAACTTCCGGCGGTGCCCAATCTTTGGCGGATGCGCTGATTCGGATTTTTGGTGAAAAACGTGCGCCGTTTGCCTTAGGCGTGGCTTCTTTGATTTTCGGTTTTCCAATTTTCTTTGATGCTGGCTTGGTGGTGATGTTGCCGATTGTATTTGCAACGGCACGCCGCATGAAGCAAACTGTTTTGCCCTATGCGTTGGCATCTATTGGCGCATTTTCGGTCATGCACGTCTTCCTGCCGCCACATCCCGGCCCGATTGCCGCTTCTGAATTTTATGGCGCAAACATTGGTCAACTGCTGATTTTGGGTTTGCCGGTTACCTTGATTACTTGGTATTTCAGTGGCTATTTATTGGGTAAAGTTTTGGGTCGCAGCATTCATGTGCCCGTTCCTGATCTGCTCAGCGGCGGTACGCAAGATAACGACCAACCGAAAGCGCCTGCAAAAGCATCTACAGTCATCGGCATTATGCTGATTCCTATGTTGTTGATTTTCTTGAATACTGGTTTGTCTACTCTGATCAGCGAGAAAATGGTCAGTGCGGATGAAGGCTGGGTGCAGTTTGCACGAATGCTCGGTTCTACACCGATTGCTTTGCTGATTTCTGTTTTGGTAGCCCTGTATGTATTGGGCAGCAAACGTGGCGAAAAAGCCAGCGCTTTGGAGAAAACCATTGATGGCGCATTGGGCCCGGTTTGCTCGGTTATTTTGATTACCGGTGCGGGCGGTATGTTCGGCGGCGTATTGCGTGCTTCCGGTATCGGTAAGGCTTTGGCCGACAGCATGGCTGACTTGGGTATTCCTGTTTTGCTGGGCTGTTTCTTGGTGGCTTTGGCTTTGCGTATTGCGCAAGGTTCTGCGACTGTTGCATTGACTACCGCTGCCGCATTGATGGCACCGGCCGTTGCGGCGGCAGGTTTCAGCGATTGGCAGATTACTTGCGTGGTATTGGCGACGGCGGCGGGTTCCGTCGGTTGCAGCCACTTTAACGACTCAGGCTTCTGGCTTGTCGGCCGTCTGTTGGATATGGATGTGCCGACGACCTTGAAGACATGGACGGTCAACCAAACACTTATCGCACTCATCGGTTTTGCTTTATCGTCAGTGTTGTTTATCTTGGTTTAATCGAAAACGGCCGGCAGATAGTGTTTTTGAGATAACACAATCCGCCTGTTTTCAAATACCGTTAAAATCCAGATAAACAAGGAGTAGAAAAATGACGACACATTTTGTCATGATGGGCGTATGCGGTTGCGGTAAAACCACGGCCGCACTCTCGTTGCAAAAATATCTTGATCAATGTCCCTATGCCGAAGGCGATGATTTCCATACCCAAGCCAACCGCGACAAAATGGGTGCCGGTATTCCGCTGACGGATGAAGACCGCTATCCTTGGCTGGGCAATTTGCGTGACTGGATGATAGAGCAGGCAAAAAACGGGGAAAAATATTCCATCGTTACTTGTTCCGCACTCAAACGCCAATACCGTGATATTCTGCGTGGTGCGGAAGGGAAGGTGGCTTTTATCCATCTGACTCCGCCTCAAGCAATCAATCTAGAGCGTATGCTGTCGCGTCAGGGGCATTATATGAAAGCCGGAATGCTGGATTCGCAGCTGGAGATTTTGGAAGAGCTGGGTGCGGATGAGTACGGTGTCAAAATCGACAATCCGGGTTCGCCTGAAGCCGTTGAGGCAGATATTGTGAACTGGGTAAAAGCGCAAGGCTTGATTTAGTAATGAACAGAAATGAAAAGGCCGTCTGAAATATTTCAGACGGCCTTTTTTGATGAGATTTAGAATGTTTTTTGCGAATCAAGCAATAAGGTAACCGGCCCGTCATTGCAAAGAGAAACCTGCATATGGGTTTGGAATCTGCCGGTTTCGACAGTCAGTCCATGTTCGCGCAAAAGTTGCGCAGTATATTGATAGAGTTTATCCGCTTGTTCGGCAGGGGCGGCATTGGAGAAGGACGGACGGCGGCCGCTGCGCGCATCGGCGTAAAGGGTAAACTGGGAAACTAGCAATATCGAGCCGCCGACATCTTTGAGCGATAAATTTAATTTGCCGTTTTCGTCTTCAAAGATACGCAGGTTGGCGGTTTTGTCCGCAATGTATTTGGCGTCTGCTTCCGTGTCGGCGTGGGTAACACCGAGCAATATCATAAATCCGTTGTCGATTTTGCCGCAGGTTTCGCGGGAGTTTTCGGACAAAACGTCAACTTTGGCTTGGGTAACTTTTTGAATAACGGCGCGCATGATGTTTTTGAATAAAAAAAGTTTGTAAAAAAGAGCGTAAAAGACACGCCCTTTGGGTTTGAGTATGGTTTCAGACGGCCTGAAACCATTGAATTAATTTACGGATTAATGCCGTTGTCTTTCAAGATACGTTCGATCTGATTCTCGACTTTTTGTCGTTTGACAGCTTGGGCAAGCTGATTACGCACCAGTTCGAAAGGTTTGGCTTTAGGATCGCGTTCTACTGCACTGAGTTTAAACAGGTAAAAACGGTTTCCTATTACAACTGGTTCATGCGTTACATCGCCTCGGTTCAAGTCAGCAAAAGCGGTAGCCAGTTGAGGTGCAAGCTGTTGCGGAGAAATGAAGCCGTCGAATTTTTGTTCGGGGTTGGGATAGCGCTTCATCAGCTCTTCGAATGATAAGCCTTTGAGCAGCAGTTCTTGCGCGGCGCGTACTTCGTCGGCTGAGGCAAAGCTGACTTGTTGCAGCTTAATAATGCGTGTTTGCTGGTCGTAGAAACGGCGCAACTCGGCATCGTCAACTGCGGTTTGACGTTCTAGATAAGCAGCGTATTGGTTGGCATAGAACTCAGCTTCAACGTTTTTGAATTGATTCTGCACTTCCGCATCTTTGTCCAAACCAGCCTTAAAGGCTTCATTTTTCAAGATTTCCAAAGTCTGCAAGCGTGTAACCACATCTTTGCGGATTGCCTGACCATCGGGTTTGGCAGTCTGGTTGGGATGCTGGTCGGCCTGTCTCAATACTTCGGCAACCATGCTGTCGATGCGGGCAGGATCGATATCAGGCGCTTTGGCGGTTGCCAAACCGATCGTTGACAGGGTAAGGATGGCCAAAACGGCAGTTTTGGGCTTGATGTTCATGTGGATTCCTTATTGCCCGCCGCTATCACAGCGGGCACGTTATATTATTTGTTGACTTTGATGCTGGCTTTTTTCAGCAATGATTGAATGGCTGCATTGACACGGGCTCCCTGTAAGTCGCTGCCAATCTCGTTTTTAGCGGCTTCGTAAGAAGGCACGGTAACATTACGGCGGTCATTGACGTAGAAAACGGCATACAGATTGCCGTTTTGCAGCGGCGTTTTAGTGTGCGCGCCTTTTTTCAGGTCTTTGACGGCTGCATAAAGCGGAGGTGCTGATTCTTGTAAATCTTTGAGCGGAACATAAGCTTTAGGGATGCCGCCGGCTTTTTTGGCTGCTTCATCAATTGAATATTGGTTCAATACCGAAGCAAAGCTTTTTTTCGCGTCCAAGTCGGCAATGGCTTTTTGGGCATTGCTGTTGCTGTCGGTTACGATTTCGCCCAGCTGGACTTCTTGGGTGCCTTTATAGAAGTTGCTGAAATCATTGTAAGCGGCTTTAACATCTTTTTCTTGAACAGGAAATTGGCGGATGATGTGTGCCGCGAAAGCTTGGCCTAACAAATCATTTTCAAAAGCCGCCCATTCGGTTTTGAATGTGGGCTTTTTATCCGCTCCTTGCTTGGCGGCATCGGCACGTGCTTGCTCCAGTGCCGCTTTGAATTCAGCGCTTTGATCCAACTTTAATTTTTTGGCTTCTTGGGTAACCATAGTGCTGATAACTTGACGTTCAGTCAGCATTTGACGCAATTCAGGCGTATCTTGAATGTTAGGATTGCTGGCGCGTACGGAAGCCACTTGGTCGTCAATCACGCTGCTGTCGATGGCTTGGCCGTTGACGGTAACCAAAGTTTGGGCAAACAGGGTGCCGGAAGTCAGAGCGAGCATCAAGGCTGAAGCAAAGTAGGTTTTTTTCATCGTATTTCTCTTCTAAATTAAGGATTGGAAATCAAAGTTTGGGCGGTAATCTTAATGGAAGTATTCATCCGGCGTGGTTGCTTTGATGCTGAGTGCATGAATCAGGCCGTCTGAAAACAAGTCTTGTAAAAGCTGCTTAATCATACGTTGCCGTTGGAGGCGGCCGATATTTTCAAATGCGTTGCTGACCACCAATATCGCATAATGCCCGCCGCCTTTATTGCCGGCATGGCCGGCGTGCAGATGGCTCTCATCTTCAAAATCGAAGAACTCAGGCTCAAGTGCCTGCAGGCGTTCTTCAATCATTTGACGCATATTGCTCATTTGAACACGGCTTTAAAGGGTTTGATCAAGACTTCGGTGTATACGCCGGCATCGACGTAAGGGTCTTGTTCGGCCCATTCTTGTGCAGCGTCCAAAGATTCAAATTGAGCCACAATCAGGCTGCCGGAAACGCGTTCCGGATTATCCGGCAGGGGATTGGGGCCGGCAGTCAGCAGACGGCCTTGCGCTTTCAATTCTTCCAAACGTGCCAAATGCGCGGGGCGTGCCGCCATGCGTGCTTCGTGGACATCTTCGGCATCAGTGGCCAAAAGCATGAAATATTCCATTATTGATCCTCCTTAGGCTGGAAACGCATCAGATACATGCCCTGTGCGATAGAAAAAATGATTGTGAAACCCAATGTGCCGAACAATTTGTAATTGACCCATTGGTCTGGAAAATACGTAAAGACAAAGAGATTGGCAGCACCCATAAAAATCAGGAAGCCAATCCATGCATAAGTCAGGCGCGTCCATACAAAATCAGGAAGCTGCATTTCTTTACCCATCACGGCTTTTAGCCCGTTTTTACCGGCAAGATGACTAAACAGCATGACGATCGCGCCGATCCAAAACAGAACGGTCGGTTTCCACATGATGAAGCGGTTGTCTTTCAGTAAAATCGTTGCACCGCCAAAGAAGACAATCAAAATCAGGCTGATCCATTGCATGGTGTCCAGCTTGCGGTGTTTCCAAAAGGTCAACGCAGCTTGGGCTATGCCGACTACAACTGCGACAGCCGTTGCGGCAATCATGTCTTTGGTGATGATGTATGTAATGAAAAATAAGAATACGGCGAATAAGTCGCTCAAAACTTTCATATGTTAATGATGAAACTAATTGAGTAAATGCTAATCATACAGGCAGATGTGTTTTTTTGCACCTTCCCTCATGACTTTAATACCGCATATATTTATATAAAATATTTGTTTTGGGTTAGAGAAATTTGTAAAAAAGAAACACAAGCATGCAAAAGTAATAGATTTACCAAGGAATTTCAGGCTGAATGGCCTGTATTGCTTGGCAGAAATGGGTTAAAAATATATCATGACGTAATATCTAGTAAATATATGGTTAAATGCGCGCACATTGGTCAGTACCATAATTTCCGAACAGGGGATCAGTTTTGAAAAAACATCACAATATTAAATTAATTACAGCTTCTATCGCTTTAATGACATCGCTTGGTGCTTCAGCAGGTTTGGGCGGCTTGAATGTCCAATCTCATCTGGGTGAGCCTTTTACAGGCAGTATTACCGTAACAGGCGAGGAAGCCCAGGCTCTGCTTAACGGCGGCAAGGCCACTATTTCAAATGGCAATTTGCGCGCGGCAGTACGCAAATCAGGCGATAAGGCAGTCGTTACGATTCGTTCTTCCAAAGCCATTAAAGATCCTGTTTTGGTTTTCCAAGTAGGTGTCGGCACGCAATCGCGTGAATACACTGCCATCATCGATCCGGCCGGATACGACGCTAAAGATGTGGCATCCGTCCGCACCCGTCAGGCTGCTGAATCTCAATCCTTCGAGCCGACACGCAATGCCCAACAGCCTGTAACAAAAAACAATAAAGCAGCAGGCAATCAGGTAGCTCAAGTGCGTAAAGATGCGCAACGTAAGGCTGAAAAAAAACAAGTTCAGACGGCCTCTGCTAAAAACGATACGGCCGTACGTTCAGGCAGACAGCATTTGGTGCGTACGGGTGAAACCCTGATTGCCATTGCGTCCAGCATCCGTCCGCAAGGTATGACCTTGGATCAAACCATTCAAGCGTTGGTTAATGCCAATCCGGATGTGTTTATTGATAACAATGCCAACCGTATGTTGGCAGGTAAAGTGCTGAATATCCCAAACCGTAGCGAATTGCAACGCTTGGCTTCTTCTGCGCCTGTTAAAACCAATACAGCTACAGCGACAGAGAAAGACAATGAAACCGTCAATGTAACAGAAGCTAAAACAGAAAAACCTGTTGTTCAGCCTGAGGCTAAAACTGAAGCCCAGGTTAAAGATGCTGGCGTAAATACACAGCAACAGGAAGAAGTGAAACAAGCTTCAGCTGAACAAACAGAACAAGCAGCATCTGCAGCTGTCAATGAAAATGCCGCATCGACTGTTCCTGCGTCAGATATTCAAGAAGCTATGGCTTCTGATGCCCAAGAGGATGTAGTGGCTTCTGAGCCTGTTGCAACCACGGATTCTGTCGCGGAGCAAACAGAAGGCGAATCAGACGGCAATTTATGGAAATGGTTATTGGCAGGCGGAGCAGCCCTTATTGCTGCTTGGTTGTTGTTGAAAGCTGCCGGTAAACGTAAAGACGAGACAGAGGCGGTACCTGTAAGCCGTAAGGATGAAGAGAAGCCTGTACAGAAAAATGTTGCTGCTTCAGCTGCTGCAGTTGCTGCAACTAAAGTAACGCCGTCTGAAAAAACTCAAGATGGTCTGTTTATCGAAGATGATTTCGAAGATGATGTGGTTATCAATGAAGTAGAAGAATCTTCCACTATTAATGATGTCAAACTTGATTTGGGCAAGATTGACAATAGTCAGGCAGGTATTCTTTCAGGTGCAGTAACGCATGATGTTGAGACAGAGCAACGTCGTCATGCTGATTGGGACAATATCGAATCAACAGAAAGCGTGTACGAACCTGAACCAGAAAATCCGTATCAGCCGGTATCTGTTGTTATGCCGGAACGTAAAGAAGAGCAGGCAAATACATTTGCTGAGTTTGATGTGGCGGCAGAGAAAAAAGTCTCTGAGTCAAGAAATGAAGAGCCACTCGAGTTTACGGTAGATACCCCTGAAGATTCAGACAGCCATGTGCTGCCATTTGATGTCAAGCAAGATCAAGACTTGCAAATTCAAGAAACCAAAGAAGAAGCAGAGAAAGAAGAAGCTGCTTCTGAGTTTGTGATTGAAGAAGGTGCATTGGAATGGGGTGCTGAAGATGTTTCAGTAGCCGCCGATAAAAGCAATAGTGAAAGAGGTTTTGTTTCAGAATCAGTCGGTATGACTGCACCGCTTGAAGCTAAATATGATTTGGCTAAGATGTATATCGAAATCGGTGATCCTGAAGCGGCTCGAGAAACATTGCAAGGGCTGATTGAAGAGGCTGAAGGCGATATTCTGCATAAAGCCCAAAAACTGATGAAAGAACTTGGTGTATAAGTGCCAGTCAAATGAAGATGCCGTTTCAGACGGCATCTTTTTTATGGTAAATTAAAAAGCAAGATTTTGGCTGAGTCTATTATTGGTTGGGTAAGATTTCGGTTTTATTTTATATGATGGTTGAAGATAAAGGCCGTCTGAAATACATAATGGAGGAGTGTGTTGATCACGCCTTTTTAATATTTGTTACTTGAGTATAGACAACAATATCAATTTACAAGAAGTATAAGAAATGACTGAACAAGTAAATACAACAGGGCATCTCGTGCAGCGCTGGGCTTTGACCCTTTCTTATGACGGTAGCCGTTTTTATGGTTGGCAAAAACAGGCCGGAGATTTGCCGACTGTTCAGACGGCCTTAGAGCAGGCATTGTCTTCAATAGCGGGGGAACAAATTAATACTATTGTTGCGGGAAGGACGGATACGGGTGTGCATGCAACTGCCCAGGTGGTGCATTTTGATACATCAGTAAGTCGTCCGGAGCAAGCATGGGTGCGGGGTGTCAATGCATATTTGCCTGATGGTGTTGCTGTGTTGGTTGCGCAAAAAGTTGCACCTCATTTCCATGCCCGATTTGATGCTTATGGCCGCCATTATCGTTATTTATTGGAATCCTCACCGGTTCGTTCTCCATTATTGGTTGGCAGGGTAGGGTGGACGCATTTGAAATTGGACTTAAATCTGATGAGGCAGGCTGCTGCCTTATTGGAGGGGGAGCATGACTTTTCCAGTTTTCGAGCAGCTGAATGTCAGGCAAAATCCCCTATAAAGACACTATATAGTGCAAGTATTAGTGGAACTTCTCGCTATCTGTGCCTTGATTTGCATGGGAACGCATTCTTACATCATATGGTACGCAATATTATGGGTGCATTGGTGTATGTGGGTAGTGGCAGAATCAGTGTGAATGAGTTTGAGTCAGTCTTTCATGCAAAAAGTAGATTGAAGGCTCCGCCAACGTTTATGTCAGATGGCCTGTATCTAACAGGTGTTGACTATCCTGATGAGTTTGGAGTGATGCAACTATCGTTGCCTGAGTGGATGAGCGTTCTGGGTAATGGTTTTCAGACGGCCTGACTGCGGATTATTGGTATAAAAGCAACAAAATAGCGTGATTAATGTGTAAATTGATAAAGTGTTGTAAAAATGCAAATATGGTTTTAGGAGGAATTTATCATTGATTTTAAATAATAAATTTCCATTATTTGGGTTGTGCCTACCTTTATTTGGTTTCCGAAGTAGTGGGGGAGGATTGAATAAAGTTTGTTTTTTTAGAGAGGAACAATTATAGTGACAGTCATGGAATCGCTGATTCCAGCGATAAAGTAAGCCTAAGCGGATTGTCCAGTCTGCTTAAGTTATTTCTTCACAATAGAAAAGGAATACAGCAATGAAAAAATCTCTGATTGCTCTGACTTTGGCAGCTCTGCCTGTTGCAGCTATGGCTGATGTGACTCTGTACGGTCAAGTTAAAGCCGGCGTTGAAATTTCTCAAGTAAAAGAAGGTAAGACTACTTCTAAAACTGCTACTGAGATTGCTGACTACGGTTCTCGCATCGGCTTCAAAGGCCACGAACACTTGGGTAGCAACCTGAATGCTATCTGGCAAGTTGAACAAAACACTTCTATCGCCGGTGGTGACTCTGGTTTTGCTAACCGTGAATCTTTCATTGGTTTGGAAGGCGGCTTCGGTAAAATTCGTGCCGGTAATCTGAACACTGCTCTGAAAGATAGCAGCGACAGCTTCGACCCTTGGGAATCTAGTGCCGCTAACGCAGATGCTCTGCAACTGGGTAAAATTAAACGTGTAGATACTCGTAAAGTATCTGCACGTTACGACACTCCTGTATTGGGTGGTTTCAGCGCAAGCGTACAATTCCAACCTCGCGACAATGCTAACCCTGGCGACAAATACGATCACGCTGTGAAAAGCCGTGCGTCTTACGATTTGGGTCTGAACTACGAAAACTCTGGCTTCTTTGGTCGCTATGCTGGTTCTTACGCTAAACATGCTGTCTTGGATGCTGGCTACTTGGATGCATTCAACCACAATACTACTTTGGCTGCTGGTACTTACAAAGATCACCAAGCTCACCGTCTGACTGCTGGTTACGATGCCAACAACCTGATGGTTGCTGTTGTAGGTCAATACGAAGGCTTCAAAGCTGACGTAGCTGGTGCTAAGAAAAACGAACGTACTGAAGTTGGTGCAACTGCTGCTTACCGCTTCGGTAACGTAACTCCTCGTGTTTCTTACGCTCACGGTTTCAAAGCTAAAGAAGAAGGCGTGAAACAAAAGAACAGCGCTTACAACCAAGTTATCGTTGGTGCTGACTACGACTTTTCTAAACGTACTTCTGCCCTGCTGTCTGCTGGCTGGTTGAAAGAAGGCAAAGGCGACTACAAATACGAGAAAACTGCTGGTACTGTTGGCCTGCGTCACAAATTCTAATCTGACTTAAGATTAGTCTGAAAAAGAGCCTGTTTTATACAGGCTCTTTTTG
>NZ_JBQCXF010000002.1:0-62649 GCF_051956635.1 Neisseria sp. P0022.S010
ACAACAAACTCAGCAAACGCCTGCGCCACGCCGTCGGCGATGCCATTAACGATTTCAATATGATCGAGCCGGGCGACAAAATCATGGTCTGCCTCTCAGGCGGCAAAGACAGCTACGCCCTTTTAGATATTCTGCGCCAGCTTCAAGCCAGTGCGCCGATTGATTTTGAACTGGTTGCCGTCAATCTTGACCAAAAACAGCCGGGCTTCCCCGAAGAAGTATTGCCGACCTATCTCGAAAGCATCGGCGTTCCCTACAAAATCGTTGAAGAAGACACCTACTCCACCGTCAAACGCGTATTGGACGAAGGCAAAACGACTTGTTCGCTGTGCAGCCGCCTGCGCCGCGGCATCCTCTACCGCACCGCAAAAGAATTGGGCTGCACCAAAATCGCCTTGGGACATCACCGCGACGACATCCTTGCTACCATGTTCCTGAATATGTTCTACGGCGGCAAACTCAAAGCCATGCCGCCCAAACTGGTCAGCGACAACGGCGAACACATCGTCATCCGTCCTCTCGCATATGTCAAAGAGAAGGACTTGATCAAATATGCCGAGCTAAAACAATTCCCAATTATTCCATGCAACCTCTGCGGCTCTCAGCCCAACCTGCAACGCCAAGTCATCGGCGACATGCTGCGCGATTGGGACAAACGCTTCCCCGGCCGTATCGAATCGATGTTCTCCGCGCTGCAAAACGTTGTTCCATCACATTTGGCCGATACCGAGCTCTTCGACTTTGTCGGCTTGGAACGCGGTCAAAACCTGAAACATGGTGGCGACTTGGCGTTTGACAGTGAAAAAATGCCGGAACGTTTCTCCGACGGCAGCGAAGAAGACGAAAGCGAAATCAAAATCGAGCCGCAAAAAGCCGAACGCAAAGTCATCAATATTCTGGCAAACAAACCTAAAACCTGCGGTTTATAATTCCATTTAATTTTCAGACGGCCTTTCGGTAGCTATTTACCGAAAGGCCGTCTGAATATTCATATTTGAAATTTTTCTATTCTTTTTTATCTATTCTTTCCCTGACAAACCGTGCAGCAGCAATCCCAATACGTCTTGCGGCAGCTTTTGCGGCGCGGCGGCATAAAGCGCGGTCAGTTGCGGATGGCGCATCAATATATCCGCCTGACGGATGAACAGGTCGATGAGTTCCACCGGCAAATCGGGCTGAATCAGGCGGCGTTGTTGCAGGGTGTGGAAGAAACCGCGCATAAAGGCGTATTTTTCTTCGTTCAATTCGTGGAAAAAACGCTCCAGCTCCAAATCGGTGTTCTCTTCAATGTCGCGCAGAAAAGCGGCGGAATAAAGTTCTTCAAACGATTGTTTTTGCAGGGCAAACACAGCCTCAGCGGCTTCGCGCAGGCTGCATTGCCGTGCAAGCAGATTTTCAAATTCGGCACGGACGCGGTTTTTCTGTTCGGTAACGATTTCCTGCAAGAGTGCGTTTTTACCGCTGTAATATTTGTAGAAAGTGACGCGGCTGACGGCGGCCTCAGTGCAGATGCTGCCTACGGATACGGCGGAAAAGCCGTGTTCGCGGAACAGGCGGCGGGCGGTGTCGATGATGGTTTGTTGTTTACTGGCAGTCATGACGGTAGGAAGGTTTTGATTTTGTTTATAAAGGAGGTTCATTAAAGTTATCCGTAAGTCGGATACCCATCATATAGTGGATTAACTTTAAACCAGTACGGTGTTGCCTCGCCTTAGCTCAAAGAGAACGATTCTCTAAGGTGCTGAAGCACCAAGTGAATCGGTTCCGTACTATCTGTACTGTCTGCGGCTTCGTCGCCTTGTCCTGATTTTTGTTAATCCACTATATTTCCCCACGGCTGCAATGGCAATACGGCGGGGTTTCAGACGGCCTCTTTCCTTATCCTCCGCTCTGCCCTACGGATGAGGGCTGTCGGATGCTTGGCAGGCCAAATTCATGAAGATTACAGAATCTCCCTCCTCCAACCTTCTCCTGTCAAATAGGAGAGGGATTTTTTGGACGATTCACAAGATAAGAGGGGAAGTAAAGTGAATGATAAACACTTGCATTCCTGTTTCTTATTTCTTATACTTTACATTAATAGTTTGTTTTATGTAAATGTGTAAACACAAATATTTGCATACTGACGGAGAAATTGATTGCCTGATATTCAATCCGCCCCGACGTATGCCGTCTGAAAGGATAAGAAATGCAGAAACACACCCTCCGTCGCCTGCCTCTATTGATTGCCGCCGCCTTTGCCTCCGAATGGATTTATGCCGCCGATGCGGCGCAAGACGCGGAACAGGTGCAGTTGGAAGAAGTCGTCGTCACCGGCGAACGTGCTAACCGCAGCGGCTTTGAAACCGCCACGTCCAACCGCGTTTTCACCACGCCCAACATCGACCGCAGCGGCCACAATCTTTCCGCCACCGACCTGCTCAAACAGACCGTGAACACAGTGGACTTAGGCAGCGGCAACGATTTGCCGACCGTGCGCGGCGTGGACGGCTCCGGCCCCGCCGTCGGTGCGGTGGCGTTTTTCGCGGGCACTCGGCCGCGCCTGAACCTGTCCATAGACGGCCGCTCCGCCACTTACAACGAATACGCCTTCGGCACACAGTCGCTGTGGGACATGCAGCAAGTAGAAGTCTTGCGCGGACCGCAAAGCCATGTGCGCGGACAGAACGCGGTGGCGGGCGCGGTGGTGATGCGTTCCAAAGACCCGACCGACGAATGGGAAGGCGCGCTGCGCTTGGGTTTGGGCAATCAGAAAACACGTAATGTCGCCGGCGTAGTGTCCGGCCCGATTGTGAAAAACAACCTTGCCTTCCGCTTGAGCGCGGAGCGGCAGCAGCGCGAAAGCTATGAGCCGTTCGTGTCCTACGAGCCGACCGGCAACCCGCGCCGCGTGGAAAACACCAACGTGCGCTTCAAACTCCTGCTCACGCCCGAAAACCATCCCGATTTTTACAGCCGCCTGACGCTGAACCACATCCGTTCGCGCGCGCCGCAAAACGAAATCATGGGCAACACCGCCAGCCGCCGTTTTTTAAAAGAAAAGCCCGTGTTCGTAACCGGCTCGACATCGGGCATCTGGGACGTATCGTGGCAGCTTAACGACTATCTGAAACTGGAAAACAAACTGGTTTACGGCCGCTACCACAACGAGCGGCTGCACCTGCCGATGACCGTCAGCCCGCAAGGCGTGCCCGCCGAACTCAAAGGCCGCGAACTGCAATGGGAGCCGGTATTGCATTTTTCAAACAAAGGCCGTCTGAAAGGCCTTGCCGGACTGCACTACTTCCGCAGCAAACAAGACGAATGGGTAGATATCCGCAGCGTCGGCGGTCGCAACACCTTTGACGACCGCAACAGCGTACGCGCCCTGTTTGCCGAAACCACATACAGCCCCAGCGAAAAATGGGACATCACAGCCGCCGCCCGCATTGAAAAAGAAACGCACAAACGAAGCGGCGGCAGCGGCGCGCTGCACCTCGATTTAGACAAAGGCCAGACCGTCTTCCTGCCCAAAATCGACATCGCCTTCAAACCCACCGACCAATGGGTCAGCGGCATCAAAGCTGCGCGCGGCTACAACCCCGGCGGCGCGGGCATCACCTTCGGCCGCCCCGTCGTAACCTACACTTATGAGCCCGAATATGTGAACAACTACGAGTGGTACACCCGCTGGCGCAGCGCAGACCGCCGCCTGCAACTCTCCGGCAACCTGTTCCTGAACCACTACCGCGACATGCAGCTCCCCTTCTATCTCGGCACCAACTCCGTCGTCATCCGCAATGCCAAAAAAGTCCACACCTACGGCGCGGAACTCGCCGCCGACTGGCAGGCGACCGACAGCCTGAAACTCACCACCGGACTGGGGCTGCTCAACACCAAAATCAAAAGCTATCCCGACAGTGGCATCGAAGGCAACAAACTCGGCCGCGCGCCCAAATACACCGCCAACATCGGCGTGAAATACCTGAACGACAAAGGCTGGGAAGCCGGCGGCGACGTGCGCTTCTACGGCGGCTACTACTCCGCCGCCGACAATGCCGAATCAGGCAAAATCGGCGCGTACAACCAAGTCAACCTCTACACCGCCTACAACTTCAAACAAGGCCGCATCTCGCTCTACGCCGACAACGTGTTCAACCGCCGCCGACCCATATTCATTTCCAGCGCCGACCGCCAAGACGCACTCTACCAACGTCCCAGAAGCGTAGGCGTGAGCGCGGAATGGAAGTTTTAGGCGGTGCTGAAATGATGGAGGTCGTCTGAAAAAACGTAGATCGGGCATCAATGCCCTACCTACGGTTACTGGAATAACGAAGGTCGTCTGAAACGATCGTAACAACCGATTATCGTCATTCCCGCGCAGGCGGGAATCCAGAATGGAGACTCGAAGGCACTTCTTTATCCGATAAGTTTCTGTGCGGATGGGTCTGGATTCCCGCCTGCGCGGGAATGACAGCACAAGAAGTCTAATAAAAAGCCAGGCATAAATGCCCAACTATTGACCTACCCTGCTTCCCCAAAACACCCAAAGGAACCCCATGCACTACTTCACCCCTGCCAAAACCCTGCCCGAAGGCACCATCTACCTGACCGACCTGACCCACGTTGCCGACTTCGCCGACTGGCTGGCCGAATTCGAAACCCTGTTAAACCAAAACCGCCGCTTCGCCACCGTCTGCACCCCTATGCGACGGCAGGTAAGCGACGAACAGCGTATTGCCGACCGCAAAACCTACATCGAATGGATAAAGGCACATCGGCCGCAACTGTCCGAACGCTGCGCCGCCATGCTCCTCATCGAACCCGACGCGACGCAACTGGCGTTCTTCCGCGAACAATCGTCCAAACTCGGCCCTGCGCTGGGCGTGAACTACATCGTCGAAGCCGACGAGCAAACCGCCCTGCTTCGCGCAGAAGAAGCGTTGAAGGCCGTCTGAAAAGATACTAAACCTATTTAAATACAAATTAAGTATTGCCACCCAATATGTTCAGACGGCCTTGTCCCTTTATTTGCCTCATCTTCAAAAGAATCATGTGATGTCCGACAATCAGACTTCCCCAAACTCACGCGACTGGCTGATGCTTATCGGCGGCAGCACCTACAAATTCACGCTGACCGGTTTTTATCTGGTCGCGCTGGTGGCCATTTTGAAAAACCACGGTTACAGCCTGAACCAACTGAGCTGGATTCATTTAATCGGCAGTATCGAAGCGGCGAAGGTGTTGTTTGCCGCGCTGATGGAGCGGCGGCAGGCGGGGCGTTTGGGACGGTTTCGTGGCTGGCTGCTGGCGGCGACGCTGGGGCTTTCGGCGGTGTTCGGGTTGATGGCCTGTGCCGACATCACGCAAAACTTCCCGCTGCTTCTGGCCTGCTGCGTTTTGCTCTCGGCCATGTCGGCGGTGTACGGCTGCGCGATGCTGGGTTTGTCATGTATCGTCCTGCCGCACCGCGAACGCGGTTTCGGCGGCGTGATTCAGACGATGGCGGCGCGCGGCGGCAAGATGATCGGCGGTGCGCTGGTGTTGTGGCTGTATCAGGAATACGGACAAACGGCGGCGGCCGGCTTTATGCTGGCGTTCAGCCTGCTGATGTTGCTGCAACTCTTGTACTACCGCGAGCCGGAAAGCCCGACCGCGCAAGGCAGTTGGACGGCGTTGGCAGCGCGGCTGGTTTCTTTTTGGCAACAACCTGAAACGGGCTGGCGGTGGCTGGTTTTGCTGTTTGCCGTTGCCGCGCCGTATGCGTTTATGGCGGCAACTTTTGTACCCAAGCTGGCGGATTTGGGCTTCACTCCGAAACAGACGGGAGGAATTTTGGCGGTGGGCATTCCTGTTGCCTGCCTGATTGTGACGCCGCTGTCGGGCTGGTTTTCGCGCAATTATCCGCGCCGCAAACTCGTGTTCCTGCTCTACGCGCTGCAACTGCCGCTTTTGGCGTCCATGATCGCCATCGACTCGCTCGCCCGCATCCATCCTTGGCTGCCGCCCGCGCAAATCATCGCCCTGAGCCTGAGCTACACGCTGCTGCTGCCGGTGATACTGGCGTTGGTGATGGACAAATCAGACCGCGCCACCGCCGCACTCGACAGCAGTCTGCAATTTTCCGTCGTCCTGCTCGGCAGTTACGCGGCCGGTTTCGCTGCCCTGCGGCTGGCAAAGGCTATTGGTTATACAGATGCGTATTGGGTTGCAGTGTACTTGACCGTATTGGTAGGCCTGCTTTTATATTTGAATAGAAATTTATTCAATCATTCAGAGCGTGATTCACAATAATTCGCTCAGATATTTATCCATCGATTTTAATTGAGCGCACCTCCGGATAATTTTTCATTTTATTGCACAATCTCTCATGAAAATATAACAAAACGTGCCCATAATACTGCCGTTATTACACTCTTACATTCAAAAGGAACCTCATGACTGCTGTTCTCATCGTTCTCGGCTTGATTGCCATTGTCGTCGGCATCTTAGGCACGATTTATCCCGCCCTGCCCGGATTAGGTTTGATGTTTGGTGGCGCATGGTTGTTGGGTTATGCCGGCGATTATCAAGTGTTTGGCTCGGGTACGCTGACCTTTTTGGCCATTGTTGCCGTATTCGGTACTGCGATGGACTATGTGGCGGGCGCATTAGGTGCAAAATATACCGGCGCAAGTAAAACTGCGGTTTGGGGCGCGTTTATCGGCGGCATCGTCGGTGCATTCTTCTCTATTCCCGGCCTGTTGCTCGGCCCGTTGGCAGGCGCAGCCATCGGTGAATTTATCGCACGCAAAGACACATGGCAGGCTGGCAAAGTCGGTATCGGTACGTTTATCGGCTTCATCATCGGCACCGTGGCCAAAATCGGCTGTGCCTTGACCATTGCACTGACCATTCTGTTTGTTTGGTTGGCCTCGTTGTTCTAAGACAAAACATTAAAGGCCGTCTGAATTTCAAGCATTCAGACGGCCTTTCCATTTCACTATTTATTTTCCTTATTTGCCGCAGCAGGCTTTGTATTTTTTACCGCTACCACACGGACAAGGATCGTTGCGACCCACTTTTTCGCCTTCGCGGCGGATGGTTTGCGGTTTATTGATGATGGCCTGCCAATACCAGTAAATATCCAGCAGGACATGCGGCAAATCAGATTCCAACTGGGTCAGCTCTTTTTCATTCAGATGCAAGATGACTTCGCCGTTTTCCTCATCGTCATAAATACCGCCCAAAGCCATAATCGGATAGAACAAATCTTCAAACTCTTCCTGATCGACTGCTTCAAACCAATCGGTAGGCACAATATCCAGTGCGTAAAGATAGGCGTTACACCATGTGTAGAAATCCAGATTGCCGGCTTCATCTTCATAAAACCATAAATCAGGCAGGATTTTCTCGTTGAGCTTCATGCGCATATCGGCGGCCATTGCCATGACCAAACGCTCGATTTCGGTGCGCTCTTTGGCATCAAACAAAGATTCCTCACCCAAAATCTCAGGCAGCCAGTTGGTCGGATTCAAAGCATCCGGACCGCTCAATAAAGCCATCATAAAACCTTGAACTTCATCACAACGCATGGTGTTGTGGGCTTCGGATTTAGCATCCAGCAATTCCATCAATCGGCTGCGTGCCGCTTCATCAAAAGTCAGTATTTGCATTTTCGTTCCTTAAAATAAAATCATATTATGGTTTTCAGACGGCCTGGTCATGGATACGCTGCCGCATTTGTTCAAACAGACAAACCGTTGCCGCCATCGCGACATTCAAGGATTCGGTTTGCCCCAACATGGGGATTTTGACACAGGCATCGGCTTTCTCTTTTACCGTTTCACTCACGCCGCTGCCTTCGTTGCCAAACACCCAAGCGCAAGATTGACTGAGGTCCATTTCATACAACCCGATATTGCGGCCGCCCAAAGCTGTTGCCCAAATTGGATGCTGATACTTTTCCATCCAAGCGGATAATTCCACTCGGCTGAAAATAGACAGTAGAAAATGCGCACCCATTCCCGCTCGCAACACTTTGGGCGACCAAATATCTACGGAATCATTGCTGCACACGATTTGCTTGACTCCGGCTGCCGCCGCACTGCGCAAAATTGTGCCTGCATTGCCGGGGTCTTGTACCCGCTCTAATACCACGCAATCGCCGTCTGAAGGCAAGCCTGCCTGTTTCGGAATATCAATCCAAGTCATCACATCATCGGCATCGGTCAGACTGGTGATTTTAGACAGCGCTTCGTTACCGACCCAAGTAATCAATCCCTCGTCCAACTGCGCCGTAATTTCTTGAATTTCAGGATGTTGCTGTTTCTTTTCAGGCAGATAAACCTGTTTGGGCGTACCGCCGCTTTGCAAATAAGTTTGCAGCAGATGTACGCCTTCCAATACGGTTTCACCGCTTTCACGCCTTGCTTTGGCCTGCGTCAAAAGACGGAATAAATGTTTGAGCTGTTCGTTTTGAGCAGAGGTAATCAGTTTCATGGAGCGCATTATAACTGCTTTGACTTCTTTGAAGCTATGCTTTCAGACGGCCTGACGGTTTTACTGCAAAAATAAAAACCCTTGCTATAAAGCAAGGGTTTTGCATGATTTCATTTTTTACTGAACAACAGTCTGCTGCTCATTTTTCTGCTCGGTACGGACAGTCGGACGGTTTTCAATCTTGCCGTCTTTCGCCGCATTCGGCACAACGGTTTCACCTGGTTCGGAAGCCGCTTTATCGTCAGGCGTACCGCTTACCGGAATGATATCTTGTGCAGGCTGAACATTAGACTTCTCGGCAACCGGCATAGCGTCACGAGAAGTTTGCGGCGTAAACTGCCATGCCGTCACAGCAATGGCACACACGCTAGCAGCGGCCGCAAAGAATTTAAAGAAGCCGTTATTGGCCACCTCGCGATGAGTATATTTTTCCTGCTTGCCGGCAATCTCAGCTTGAGGCACTGTAAATGCTTTGCTTTGCATGGTTTCATCAGCCACCTTCGCCGCCGCGCCCTGACGGATACAGTCGCCGATAATGTGATACTCATGCCAAGCGCGCAATGCTTCCTCGTCTGCCAATACGGCATCCAGCATCTCATCAGTCAATGCTTCACCGTCCATCAATGCGGACACATACTCCAATGCTTTATTTGTTTTGTCGTTCATTTTTATTACCACCTTTGATCTTCAGAAGTATCCAACAGCGGCCGCAAATCTTTTGCAATCAGTTCACGCGCTCTGAAAATACGCGAACGTACTGTACCTATCGGACAATCCACTACCCGAGCTATTTCTTCGTAAGACAAGCCGTCCATTTCCCTAAGCGTAATGGCTTGACGCATATCGTCTGGCAGTTGCGCAATGCTTGCCTCGACGGTCTGCAAGATTTCCCGATTCATCATCTCAGCTTCCGGCGTATGGTAATCCGCAATCTGATCGGTTAAATCGAGAACATCTCCTTCCTCATTGGCTGCTTCCGAACTGACAAAAAACTGACGACCCGAAGTGGTCAGGAAATTCTTTGCCGTATTGATACCGATACGGTACAGCCATGTATAAAATGCACTTTCTCCACGAAAATTTGCCAATGCACGATAAGCCCTAATCATTGCCTCTTGGGTTACATCGTGCACTTCATGCTCATCCTGAATAAAACGAGAAATCAGTCTGTTTAGCCGACGCTGATATTTAGACATCAGCATCTCAAATGCCTTATGGTCACCTTTCTGCGCGCGCTCCACCAAAACTTGATCTATTTGGCGATCGTTCATACCCACCCTTTAATCATTTTACTGCTTTAAACCCAAAAATAGTAAAGCGTGCTGTGCACAGTAAAGACAGCAACGCTCTGAAATAGTTCCATAAGATTACATTCAATGGCTAAAGTTTATTCGTGCAGATGCTCTAACATTAACAATATTACTTAATATACCAATACTTAGCAAAAGTAGTTAAACTACTGATACTTACTAAATTTAGAGTTATTTACTTTACTTTTGCCATATATTCGACCAACTTTCTATGAACTGGCAGATAGCCTTGCTCTATTTGAACATCGCTTCCAGCCCTAAGGTTAGCAACAGCAAGGCACTTGTTGCCCAGACTTATGATAATCGGCCAATATTTACGCACGAGTGGCATGATATGACACTCTTGCAATAGTTTTTCGACTGATTTTTCCCTCTGCCCTGACTGAATCACGTCGCCCTCGGATACAGTTCTAAGCACTGCCTGCTTCTCCAACTCTTCTTCCGGCAAACCGCCTTTAAACGGTAATAAAACAAAACCGTTTTCCAGCAAAATATCTTTCAGACGGCCTCGAACTTCCCTACCATTGCACCAAGGCAGCTGTTGAAATTCACTTTCTTGCCAAATAAACAACTGATCCCGATAGGCAACCAATTCGCCGTTTGGCAAACTCAACTGCGCCTGTTCTGCGGTTTCCAATACTCGGGCGAAATCGGCAATGCTGTGATAAGAAGGCAATGATTCCGTTTGCTTTCGCAAAAAATACCAAAGCAACCGACGGCGCAAAAGCGGCGTACCTTGCCGCCACAGACTGATACTGAATATTCCGTCCGGACTGATGCGCTGATATTCAGACTCAATCAATTCATCTAAAAGCTGCAAATCTTCCTGCAATAATCGGATATTGGCACAAATTTGCCGCTCAAAATTCGGAATCCGCTGCTGCCATTGCGGCAAGGCCTGATTTCTCATCCAATTGCGTAAATAGACAGGATCCTCGTTACTTTCGTCCTCGACAAAAGACAACCTCCATTGTTGCGCATACCCTGCCAATTCCTGACGGGAAAATGCCAAAAGCGGCCGCCAGATTTGGATCTTTTCATTTAAATCACGCCATACCGGCATGGCCGCCATACCGCGCAATCCGCCGCCGCGTACGGCCGACAGCATAAATGTTTCGATTTGATCATTATGGTGATGGGCCAAAACAATAATTTTCTTCAGGCCGTCTGAAAATGCCTGATATCGGGCAGCCCTGGCCGCCGCTTCCAAACCTTTTCCTTGTTTTTCCACATTGACACGGCACACCCGCAAGGCAACATTCAAACGCTGACAATAATCCTGACAAAATTTTGCCCAACTGTCGGCATTGGTGCTTAAACCATGATGAACATGGACGGCACGCAAATCAAAACGGCAGAATTCACGCATCCGGTGCAAAAGATGCAACAGGACAACAGAATCCAATCCACCGCTCAAACCAACTTCAAAAACAGTATGGTTCGGCAAATCAGGAAAAGTTGCTTGAAAACTTTTAAATAGGGAATCAGGGGATAGTTGCAACATTTCAGACGGCCTGAAATTATGAATGACTCAAAAATAGAATACAAAAAAAGCAAGCAGCGGCATCTGCTTGCTTTTTCAGCAGTCAAACTTATTTATCGGTAAATTTACCGTAAGCCATGATGCGGTCGAAACGGCGGGAAAGCAAATCAGGCATGGTCATGCTTTGCGCTTCGCTTAATTGCTGTTCCAAAACGGTTTTAACGTTTTTCATCGTGGTTTCGTAATCACGGTGTGCGCCGCCCAACGGCTCGTCAATGACCTTATCGATGAGATCCAATTCTTGCAGGCGTTTGGCGGTAATACCCAATGCTTGCGCGGCATCTGCTGCTTTTTCGGCAGTTTTCCAAAGAATAGAGGCGCAACCTTCGGGAGAAATCACCGAATAGGTCGAGTATTGCAGCATATTGATGTAGTCACCGACAGCGACTGCCAACGCGCCACCCGAACCACCTTCGCCAATAATGGTACACAATACCGGCACATGCAGGCGGGTCAGTTCGTACAAATTACGGCCGATGGCTTCGGACTGGCCGCGCTCTTCCGCGCCAATGCCCGGATACGCACCCGGAGTATCGACAAAGGTCATGACCGGAATATTGAATTTCTCGGCAGTCTGCATCAAGCGCAGCGCTTTACGGTAACCTTCGGGACGCGGCATACCGAAATTGCGGCGGATTTTTTCTTTGGTATCGCGGCCTTTTTGATGGCCGATGACCATCACGCTTTGACCGTTAAAACGTGCCAAACCGCCGATAATGGCATGATCGTCAGAATAATGGCGGTCGCCATGCAACTCTTCAAAATCGGTAAAAATACCGTTGATGTAGTCCAAAGTATAAGGACGCTGCGGATGGCGGGAGACTTGTGAAATTTGAGCCGGAGTCAGCTTGCTGAAAATTGACTTGGTCAACTCGTTGCTTTTCTTTTGCAGTCTGGCAATCTCGTCGGAAATATCGACGGCCGATTCGTCTTGTACGAATCGCAACTCGTCGATTTTATTGGTTAATTCGGCGATGGGTTGTTCAAAGTCCAAAAAAACGGGTTTCATAAAACGAAGCTCTCGGTAATGGTTGCTGACATGATACGCTAATCAGACGTATTTGACAGCATTTCTCAAAGGGAAACTGCCATCTTTTGCAATAAAAAACTTTCAGACGGCCTTTAACAAAGAAATAGTATATCTGCACTAAATGTATGGCGTGCCGTATCTTATGATAAACTTCAATTCAGTTCAATCATTTCAAACAGGCTATGAAAAACGATCATGACAATTCGTCCATGCGCTTGGACAAATGGCTGTGGGCCGCGCGCTTTTTCAAGACCCGCGCGCTGGCACAAAAACACATTGAGCTGGGCAGGGTTTTGGTAAACGGTTCGAAGGTGAAAAACAGCAAAAATATTTCCGCCGGCGACACCATCGACATGACTTTAAACTCCCTCCCCTACAAATTCAAAGTCGCCGCGCTCAATCATCAACGCCGGCCGGCACCGGAAGCGCGTTTACTGTACGAAGAAGACATGAAAACGGCTGCCGAACGCGAAGCTCAAAAACAACTCGACCAGGCCAGCCGCATCAGTGCCGCTTATCCGGACGGACGCCCGACCAAACGCGACCGCCGCCAGCTTGACCGCATGAAGCGCGATAGCTGGTAAAGTGATTCATCCATTGTTTCAGACGGCCCTATGTTCATGCCGTCTGAAAACCAAAAACAGGCAGGACATCCTGCCTGTTTTTTATTTGTGATGATTAAAATTTATATTCTAACTGACCACGAATAACGTTCACGTCCTGCTTATCCGTACCAACGGTAGGCGTAACCTGTTTGCCGGCCAAATAGAAGCCTTTGAGTTTCCAGTTTTTCCAAGGAATATAGGTTGCACCGATTTGCACGCCTTGGACGTTTTTGCTGTAATCCTCAACAGAAGAGACACCGGACAACGAACCGACACGGCGGTAGTTCAAGAATACGTCGTAAGAATTACGGACGTTCCAGTCGGCCGATTTATAGCGCACTTCAGTGAACACGCCGTCATTTTTGATTTTTTGTCCG
This sequence comes from Neisseria sp. P0022.S010, assembly GCF_051956635.1. NCBI lineage: Bacteria > Pseudomonadati > Pseudomonadota > Betaproteobacteria > Neisseriales > Neisseriaceae > Neisseria > Neisseria sp. P0022.S010. The sequence goes on from NZ_JBQCXF010000002.1 coordinate 13,326, forward strand.
GCATCATTATAAGCTTTGATATTGGACTTGCTGACCGCGGCCATCCAACGCCAATCGTCATTAAATTTAATGTCCGTACCGATTTCCCCGAAGACCGCGTTTTTCTTCGCGCCGCGTACATCGATGTCTTTCATGTAGCTGACAGTTGCGCCGACGTTGATATTCTCATTCACAGGCAACACGCTTTGAATCGCGGCAAAATGTCTGCGGCGACCGCCGATGCCCCATGCGTTGTCATTCAGATTGCCTGTACGGCGGCCCGCATAGATTTTGGTCGGCAGGGTTTTATTGTCAAAGAAAATTTCGCCGCCAGTAACTTCGGTATCCCATACGCGGCCGTATGAAGAGAATGCGCCAAATTTACCGACACGCGCTTTGATGTTGTTGTACACAGTCCCTTCGGCATACAGTTTATTGACCGGCACATCATGATCGCCGTTAAATTTACCGGTTTCCAAATCGATATTCGGCTCGATTTGCGCTACCAATTTCCAATCTTTGTACAGTTTTGCGCGTAACCAAAACTCCGCGTTGAAGTTGGCATTGGTGTCTTCAGGCGTCGGGTTAACGCTGCTGTTGTTGGCATTGATGTCTTTGGTATCCACACGTACGCGCAAACCGCCGTTCACAGTCAACAAATCATTGAAAATGCTGATTTTATCGTCATCTTTGCGAATGATGCTGCCGGAATTTACATAATCGTTGGTGGTGGCCAAAGCCGCCGCATCACGCCCGCCATCAGCGTTCTCTGCCAATGAATAAGATGATGAAGCCAATAAAATACAGGTTGCAATCAGTTTGGTTTGAAATTTCATGCCGACTCTCCAAAAGAAGGTATTGAAAGTGAAGTATTCGATAAAGCGTACAAAATCGTGGATTTTGTAAAAATTATTCATTTTGTTTACTAATTATTTTTATCGTATGTAAATTAGTGTAATCAGTCAAGCAGATTTAAACGCTTTATCCGCTTTCAGACGGCCTCTTGATTCAGGTCAAACAGAAGCCTGCATATCAGGCTGTTCAAACTGCCGTTCCAAGGCATCGGCTAATGCCGTCCTGCGTTTTTGGTGGCATCCCACAGCCTTAACCAATTCCTCTGCATTTCCCCAAAACACAAAACGTTCACGCGCACGGGTAATGGCTGTGTAAAGCAGAGCCGTATCCAACCCTCGAGCTTCCTCTTCGCCCTCCGTCGTTGCAGGCACTGACGGCGGCAAAAGCCATACTTCCCGATATTCCGAACCCTGGCTCTTGTGCACCGTCATGGCAAAAGCCGATTCAAAATCGGGCAAACGGCTGATGGCAATTTTTTTAAATCCATCTTTCTCAGGAAAATAGGCAGACAAGCCATTCAACGATTCTTCATCTTTCATAATCAGCCCGATGTCGCCGTTAAACACTTCCAGCATGTAATCATTGTGGGTAATCATGATGATTTGTCCGGCAAACCAAGGCGTTTCTCCCGAAACCTTGCCTTGTCGTTGCAGGTATTCTTGATAAGCCTGATTCAAATCATCCGCATCCCGCCGCCAAGCTGCCAATACCACCACATCGGCCGCATGACCGTAGGCGAGTGCGACATTATTCTCTGCCACGGCCTGCCAATAATCCTGTTGCTTTTGATACAGCAAGGCGACCTGCTCTTTCAGACGGCCTGATTTCATTTCCAACTCTTTGGGGAACTTGTCAAACTGTTCGACCGCAGTTTGCTTTTCCCCGGACACCACCGCCCTTGCCAAACAACCGATACCGCTGTCTGCGCCAAAACGGTGGCTGAACGTCAATTTGGCATTGTTTTGCGATAAAGCCTGAGGCCGCTCTTTAATCTCAAAGCCATGATTGGGCAGGTACACTTCCAACTTTTCAGCAGTTTCTTTATCCAAAGCTGTCGGACACGACAACGCCGCCAATACGGCACCCAAGCCAACCGACGGCAACTGGTTTTCATCGCCAAGCAACACCAGACGACAACCGGTCGGCACGGCGCGCAATAAATCCAACACCAGCGGCAAATCCAACATCGAAGCCTCATCCACCACCAAAACATCCAAAGCAAGCGGATGTTCATGATTGAACGCAGGGCGCATTTGTGGCGGACGCAGTTTTAACAAACGATGGACAGTCTGCCCTTCCAAGTTTTCCAAATGTGCTTTAATGCTCGGAGACAAATCAAAACCGTCCAAAGCACGCTGTAAGGCCCGTGCCATATGCGCAGCCGCTTTGCCCGTCGGTGCCGCCAATGCAATACGTGGCAGCTTCGTACTGTTATTGCAAATCAGACCCAAAAGCTTTGCTACGGTCGTTGTCTTACCCGTACCCGGCCCGCCGGTAATCAGCATAAAGTTTTGTAGCAAGGCCAAAGCCGCAGCATCCCTCTGCTCTTTACTGTCCTTAGGATCAAACCAATCACTCAGGCTTTTTGAAGCCGCCATGAAATTCACTTCTTCCGCCTCGGCACTTGCCAGCCGTTTGATTTCGACAGCCAAATCATGCTCCAACTGCCACATCCGCCCTAAAAACAATTTCCGGCCTTGCAGGATAAGCGGTTTATCCGCATTGCCGACCAAATTCGGCAAATTGCTTAAGGCATCGACATCCGCTTTATCCAAGTAAATAAACGAATGCCCGTTTTGCAAGGCTGCAAACAGTCGAACCACATAAGGCTCAATAACGGATGCGCCCTGTACTTCGTGGCGGCGGAAAAACGCTATGGCCGCATCTGCGGCAGAGGAAAGGATGGAGTCGGTCGGATTCATGGCTCAGGATTGATTGATATGGAAAAAGAAAGGCCGTCTGAAAAACAGCGTTTCCATAAATGAAAACCTATTTTTCAGACGGCCTCTATTATACCGTTCAAAGCATAAAATATTTGCCTGAAATAATAACCTTATTGCAGCACTTGCAGGCTGCCGTCTTTCATGGTCATTACCCGGTCGAAACGTTCAGCCAGCTCGTCATCATGGGTCACCACAATCAGGCTGGTGTTCAATTCGCGTTTCAAATCCAGCATCATGTCCAGCACATTTTGCGCATTTTTACGGTCAAGGTTCCCCGTCGGTTCATCTGCCAATAGGCATTTAGGCTCATTGACCAAAGCACGGGCAATCGCCGCACGCTGACGCTCGCCGCCGGAAAGTTCGCTCGGACGGTGCAACATACGTTTGTCCAAGCCGACCTTTTTCAGCATCTTGACAGCCTTCTCCTCAGCCATCGCCTTGGGCATTTTGCCGATTAAAAGCGGCATCATGACATTTTCCAACGCAGAAAACTCAGGCAATAGATGATGGAATTGATACACAAAGCCCAAATAACGGTTACGCAATTCGCCCAACTGTTTTTGGCTCAAACCGCCCAAATCCTGATCCATCAGTATTACCTTGCCTTCAGACGGCATATCCAAGCCACCAAGAAGGTGCAACAACGTAGATTTACCACTGCCGGACGAACCAATGATACTCACGCTTTCCGCTTCGGCAACTTCAAAATCCAAATGATTCAACACTTGTACATTCAATGCACCGTCATTATAGCTTTTGCCAACGCCAATACATTTCAAAATTGTCTTACTCATAACGCAAAGCCTCCGCAGGTTGGGTTTTCGCAGCACGCCAGCTCGGATACAGTGTGGCGATAAATGCCAAGCCAAGCGAAATGCAGGCAATAACGGCGACGTCCTTCAAGTTCACATCACTAGGCAGGTAATCGATGAAATAAACCTGTGAGTTAATCAAATGTACGCCAAACAGGTCTTCAAAAAACGCGACAATCTTGCCGACATTCCAACCCAGCAATACACCGCACACCACGCCCACAAGCGTACCAAAGAACCCCGCAAAAGCGCCCTGCACCAAGAAAATCTTCATGACACCGCCCGGAGACAAACCCAAAGTACGCAAAATCGCAATATCGGCTTGTTTTTCCGTTACTGCCATTACCAAAGACGAGACGAGGTTAAACGCAGCAACCGCGATAATCAGCGTCAAAATGATGAACATCATGCGTTTTTCCAACTCAACGGCTTCAAAATAGCTGCGGTTATTAAACGTCCAGTCGCGCACCCATACTTCATCTTTTTTAGCATCAGGAATCAACTTGGCAATGAAAGACGGCGCATTCTGAGGATCAGCCAATCGTAAACGCAGCCCACCGACATTTTCTCCCAGTCGATACAAGACTTGCGCATCCTTGATATGCGTCATGGCCAATGTGTTATCGACTTCATAAACACCGGTTTTTACCACACCGACCACATTAAACTGCTTCAATCGCGGCACTACGCCGGCAGGAGTAACATTACCCTCCGGCGTAATCACAGTAACTTTGCCGCCAAGCTCCGTACCCAATGCCTCAGCTAGCCCTTGGCCCAAAATAATATCAAATTCGCCCGGCTTCAAATCGTCAAAACTGCCGGCCGGCATATCCTTGCCGTAATCGACGACATTTTTTTCTTCAGACGGCAAGATACCGCGTATCTGTACACCGCGTACTTCTCCGGCATTGGCAAGCAAAGCCTGATCGGAAACATAAGGCGCGCTGGCCAACACTTCCTTTTTGCCTTTTACAAATTCGCGCAAATTCTGCCAACCCGGCGCACTGCCGACATCGTAATAGCCGATTTCCGCATGGGGTGCGACGTTCAGCAATTGACCGCGTATCTCTTTCTGAAATCCGTTCATTACCGATAACACCACAATCAGCGCCGTTACGCCCAAGGCGATACCGGCGATTGAAATCATGGTAATAAATGACATAAAGCCGTTGCGTTTTTTCGCACGCAAATAGCGCAGGCCTATCCAAGTTTCTAAAGAAGCCATTCAAAAATGCCTCATTCGTTTGTCAAAAAAGACTTATTGTACCGTAAAACCGACAGGTCGTCCGATTGCCCGACTGATGTGGCATTCAGGGATATAGTGTATGTAAAACCATGTATCTTCCCGTAAATTCCGCCGAAAAACTTGCACAATCACCCAATCGCCCTTATTCTGAAGCTGTGACTCGTTTTGTCACCATCAAAAAGGAAATACACTAATGAACAGCAAAAAATTCTTGGCCCTCGTATCCGTAGCTATAGGTTTGTCATTCAGCTTCAATGCATATGCCGCCAAAGAAATCAAAATCAGTTCAAACAATACCGCTTACTCCGACGCCGATGTTCAAAAACTGGCAGCCACTGCTGTCGGCATGGGCGTAAAAGAACCTGTCAGCCTCAACAGCGGAAACGGTGTTGTTACCGTATCCGGCAGCAGCGCAACCAAATGCGCATTCAAAGTCGGCAACGGCGATACGCCTCAAATTCAAGGCGTGAGCTGCAAATAATCTGATTTCATCAATGAAAAGGCCGTCTGAAAAACATTCAGACGGCCTTTTTATATTGGCATTTAAGATTGGATGTTTCTTCTATCGTAAACAGCCTGAGCCAAAGTACCGGCATCCACATATTCCATCTCGCCGCCCAAAGGGATTCCCCTTGCCAACCGGCTGACTTTATAAGGAAGATTTTTAAACAATTCCGCCAATATATACGCTGTCGCATCACCTTCGGCTGTGAAGTTGGTTGCAATGATAATTTCCTCAATATCACTCGCCTGCAGACGCGCCACCAGCTTATCTAATGCGACTGCCGAAATATCCATCCCCTGCGCCGGGCTGACTTGCCCCATCAAAACAAAATACAGGCCATCATGGCAATTGGCCGCCTCCATGCTGGAGACATCCGCCGGCATATGCACAATCATCAAACGACTTTTATCGCGTTTTTCGTCTGCGCAAATTTCACACAAATCGCCTTCGCAAAATGTGTTGCACATCCGACAATGCTGCACCTGCTTCAAAGCAAACTGCAAAGCGTCCACCAATTCCTGAGCCTCTTCGCGTTTGTACTGTAAAAGCTGGTAGGCCATACGTTGTGCGGATTTCGGGCCGACATTGGGCAATATTTTTAAAGCATTAATCAAGCGGACAAAGGCATCAGGATTTTTATTCATGATTTCAGACGGCCTTTAAAAAGATGGCTAAAAATAAGAAAACAGCCGGAATTCATCCGGCTGCCCTACTCTAATATTCTGCTTATTCGGCAGCATTATTAACTTGTTGTGCACCTTGCGTACGATCGATTTTCTTATCCAAATACTGGAGCAAGGCATCGAAAACATTGGCAGAAAGCTGCTGAACCAAAGCCTGTTTGGAAGCCGGAATCTGTGAATCGGCATTTTCAGGAGCAGAAACACTCTGAACTTCCATAATCACCGGCGCGGGCATACCTTCCAACAATGTATACGCAGGTTTGCCGCCGACAGGACGCGCTTTCAACAAAGCCGCATAAGCTTCCGGAGACATGGTTTTACGTGCATCTTGCGCGCTCAATTGAGAAACAGGCGACCATTGAACATCGGCAGCTTTACCAGCTTTCAATGCAGCCAAAGTTTCCTGGGCTTTTTTCTCTGCCAGTTTGGCGGCTTCAGAGCGCAGATATGCCGCACGGACAGTATCTTTGACTTCCGCAAATGGTGCGATTTTCTCTTCACGCACTTCTTTCGCACGAATAACCCAAACGGTATCGTTGTTGATGGCGATCACTTCAGAATTGTGTTTTTTCTTCAGTACATCATCGCTAAACGCGGCATTAATCAATGCTTCAGGCAAGCCGGCTTCCTTCGCGCCTGCTTTGGTCACCCATTCATCCAGGCTTTCCACTTTCAAACCTGAATTGGCGGCTGCTTTTGCCAAAGAAGACGGATCATTGAAGGTATCTTCACCCAGTTTTTCTTTAGCGGCATTAAAGGCAGAAGCTGCTTTTTTCAGTTTCAAGGCTGCTTCAATACGCGCTTTGGCTTGTTCCAAAGTCGGCTCAGCTTCGACATTCAAAACTTTAATGACGTGATAACCCAAAGACGATTTAACGGTATCGCTGACCTCGCCTTTGCCCAATGCAAATGCTGCTTTATCAAATTCCGGCCCGAAACCGCTGCCGCCGCTTTTGCTCAGATAGCCCAAGTTGCCGCCTTTGTTGCTGCTAGACAAGTCTTTGGAATACTTGGCCGCCAGCTCGGCAAACGAATCCGGATGTGCTTTAAGCTCCGCAGCCATTTTGTCCACTTCGGCTTTAATTTCCGCATTGCTTGCTTCATCTCCGTTAGGCATGACCGGAATGAAAATATGCGCAATTTCGGCTCTTGGCGACAAATCTACGCTTTTACTGTCGTAAGCTTTTTGTACTTCTTCCGCACTGACGGTTTGCTTCTCAGCCAAATCTTTGATGCTCAAAGCCACATATTCCAGCTTAACGGCTTGAGGAATCAAGTAATCTTTCTTATGCGCTTCATAATATTTTTGCAAAGCCGCATCATCTACTTTGACTTGTGCCGCAAATGCTTCAGGGCTGAACGTAAATGAACGGATGGTACGGGTGGCTTGAGTCAGGTTAATCAATTGACGCGCTTGCGCATCGCTGACCAAAGCACCGTTTTGCACCAGATTCAACAGATTTTGCAATTGGAACTGTTCACGGATATCTTCAACGAACTGATCCTCGGTCATCCTGCGTTGATCCAAATATTTCTTGAGCAAATCCTGGCTGAATTTACCGGAAGCATCATGGAAATTCGGATCATCCACAATGACTTGCTTGATTTGTTCCTGAGATACAGCAATGCCCATCAGCTTGGCACCCTGCTTCAGATAAGCACGTTGCAATAACGATTGGAATACCGCATCACGCGAAGGCGCATTATTGCCGGCAGCCTGCTCGTTTTGTATCGCAATCTGTAAAGCGTGTTCGCTGACTTTCTCATCCCCGACTTTGACAATGTAATCAGAACCCGGCGAAGACAAATTATTGGCACCGAATCCGATAAAGGTCAGACCGATGATACCTAAAACAATCTGGGCGGGTGTTTTATATTTTTCAACAATATGGAACATATTTATCCGAAAGAAAAGTTTGGCACGGCAGCCGGAAAATGCTGCCACAAAAATCTTAAAATCCTGAAAACAGGCTCAAAGCGCGTATTGTAACGTATTTTTTCGAGGCTTGCTTTTTCAGACGGCCTAAAAACCTAAAAATGCCTTATCCGAACATTTCCTGATACGCTTCTACTGAAAATCCGACATGAACCTGCCCTTCTTTGACCAACACAGGCCGCTTGATGATGCTGGGATTCTCCACCATTAAAGCAATCGCACCTTCTTTTGTGGCGGCAAATTCTTGCGCATCTTTATCCAGCTTGCGCCAAGTCGTGCCTCTTTTATTGAGCAAAATTTCCAAAGCCGCCTGATTCAGCCAGCCATCAATCAAATCGGCAGTCGGGGCGTTTTTCTTAAAATCTACAAACTCAAACTCGATGCCGTTTTCCGCCAACCAACTGCGCGCTTTTTTAACCGTATCGCAATTAGGAATACCGTATAGTTTTATCATCTTATTTATCCTTGTTTTCATTCATGAAATCACAAACTCAGGCCGTCTGAAACCTTTCAGACGGCCTGAATTGAATGCTGCTTATTTCTTAGCAGCTTTCTTCACTTTAATCTTCACGCTTTTGCCTTGTGCGTTATTTTTACGCCCGGCTTTGACGGAAGCTGTTTTCGCCTGCGCCTTTTTCTTGCTTGCAGCTTTAGGTTTACTTGACTTGGCCGGTTTGGAAGCGGGTTTGCTTTTTACCTTACCCTTCTTTGCCTTCACGGGAGCAGCCAACGCTTCATCAATTTCTTTAGCTGAAAGTTTACGCTTACGCTTTTCGACAGATTTGTCAGCAGCTGTCGGCTTGCTTACAGGTTTTGCTTTTCTGGTGCCACGTTTCTTACCGACTGAACCGCCGCTGATTAAGGTCAAATCAATCTTACTGGTATCCAAATCGGCACGCGCAACTTTTACAGTAACCGTATCGCCCATGTTGAAACGGACACCGCTGCGTTCGCCCTCAATCGCCATAATTTCAGGACGGAAGTTGAAATAATCCTCTCCCAAATCGCTGATGTGAACCAAGCCGTCGATATGAATATCGTCCAGAGTTACAAAAATACCGAAGCTGGTCATACCTGAAATCTTGCCGCTGAAAACTTCGCCGACTTTGTCGCGCATATAATAAGTTTTCAGCCAATTTTCCACATCGCGGCTGGCATCGTCGGCTCGGCGCTCGCAGAACGAGGTATGTACGCCCAAAGCCTGCCAGGTTTTATTGGGTTGGTAAGTTTGTCCGTTCAATACAGCTTTGATGGCACGATGGACCGTCAAATCCGGATAACGGCGGATAGGCGATGTAAAGTGTGCATATGCGCTATAAGCCAAACCAAAGTGACCGTCGCAATGCGGTTCATAAACCGCCTGTTGCATAGAACGCAACATCATCACTTGCAACAGTTCCGCATCCGGACGGTTTTTAAATTGTTCGGCAAGCGCAGCATAGTCTTTCGGCGTCGGATTATCGCCGCCGCCCAAACTCAACCCCAGCAAACCAAGCTGCTCGCGTAAAGTAGCCAGTTTTTCGGGGGTCGGGCCCAAGTGATTGCGGAACAAAGCCGTATGTTTGTTTTTCAGCAAAAACTCTGCCGCGCAAACATTCGCCGCCAGCATACATTCTTCAATCAGCTTGTGCGCATCGTTGCGGACAACGGGAACAATCTTGTCGATTTTACCGTTGTCGTCGAAAATCATCTGGGTTTCAACGCTCTCAAACTCAACCGCGCCACGCTCGAAACGTTTTTTCTGCAAGATTTTGAATAATTTATACAGAGTATCGATTTGCGGTTTAAACGGATGATCCCGGCCGTCTGAAATCCAATCCCAAACTTGATTATAAGTCAGTCGCGCATGCGAACGCATTACTGCCGGATAGAAACGGTATTCCTTGATATTGCCGGCATAAGTAATCACCATATCGCACACCATACACAGGCGTTCGACATCAGGATTGAGCGAGCAGATGCCGTTGGACAAATTCTCCGGCAGCATCGGAATCACACGGCGCGGGAAATACACACTGGTACTGCGTTCTTGAGCATCTACATCAATCGCGTCATCAGGGCGGACATAATGACTGACATCGGCTATCGCCACCACCAAACGGTAATTGCGGCCGATTTTTTCGGCAAAAACCGCATCGTCAAAGTCCCGCGCAGTTTCACCGTCAATGGTTACCAAAGGCAAATCTCGTAAGTCCACGCGCCCTTTCAAGTCGGTTTTACGCACATGATCGGGAATTTTCTTCGCGGCTTTGGTACATGCTTCGCTGAATTGATGAGGCAAATGGTGCTTGCGCACGGCGATTTCAATTTCCATACCGCTGTCGGCATAATCGCCCAACACTTCAATGATTTTCGCTACGGCAGGGCGGTTTTGCTCGGGGTAAGTCTCAATTTCACCAACAATGACTTGACCGGATTGCGGTTTAAAGTGCGCTACGCTTTCAGGTTCCAAAACAATGCTTTGATTCAAGCGTTTGTCTTCCGCCTCCAAAATCGCCACGCCGCGATCCAGATAAAAACGGCCGACCACTTTAGACTGCGCACGCTCCACCACATCTAAAACCGTACCTTCGCGACGGCCTCTGCGGTCGATACCGGCAGGACGCACGGTAACAATATCCCTGTGCATCACGCCGCGCATCTGACGCTCATACAAAACGAAATCGCCCTCGCCTGTCGGTGTAAGCGGCACGGCAAAACCAAAACCGTCTTTATGCGCTTCGACACGGCATTTAACCAATGCCAATTTTTCTGCCGCACATACCGCGCCACGTCGGTTGATCAACACCTGACCATCGCGCGCCATCGCTTTCAGACGGCGTTCGAAGAATTCATATTCATCTTCTGTAATCGACAATTCATGTGCCAACGCTTCGATTTTGGTCGGCACACCTTTTTGTTCCAATAATTCAATAACCCATTCACGGCTGGGCAACGGATGAGCGTAACGTTGTTTCTCCCGCTCCAAATATGGGTCTTTTTCTCGTAAATTTAAAGATTTAGTATTTTTGTTCATTTTGATGGTTGACATTCTTTTTTTAAAATATATAATAGCTGCTTCTTCGCAGTTCAGGTAGTCAACTCTACCTTAAATTGAAGAATAAAGCAAAGCCCAGGTGGCGGAATTGGTAGACGCGCTAGCTTCAGGTGCTAGTGTCCTCACGGGCGTGGAAGTTCGAGTCTTCTCCTGGGCACCAAATAATTTGGTGCTTCTTTGCTTAAGAAAATTTAAATTGCCCAGGTGGCGGAATTGGTAGACGCGCTAGCTTCAGGTGCTAGTATCCTCACGGGTGTGGAAGTTCGAGTCTTCTCCTGGGCACCACTGATAAATCAATCAGTCAAGTTTTCACATTATTCTGAAATAACAATTCAGGATAATAGTCCACAGAGAGGTGGATGAGTGGTTTAAGTCGCACGCCTGGAAAGCGTGTATACGTGAATAGCGTATCGAGGGTTCGAATCCCTTCCTCTCTGCCATAGATACTTTTAAAAGTTTTACGAACTTTTCAAAAACAGAAAAAGCCCCTTAAATATTAAGTGTTTAAGGGGCTTTTATTTATTCAAGAATGTCAAACGCTTTTAAAAAGGTTTAAATCTTTTTTGTTTTTTTGTGGTATTTTATTTGGTATCAGACAAAAATCGGATTAGAAATGCCCAAAATCGTGACCCCGTTGACGCTGGCACAAGTCAAAGCCGCGCGCGCAAAAGATAAAATGTACAAGCTACCTGACGGCGGCGGCCTTGCTCTTTGGGTGCTACCATCAGGCAAGAAGTCATGGCGGCTTCAATATCGCCGCCCTACCGATGGCAAGTCAGACACGCTGACGCTGGGGCTTTTCCCAAAATTCGGGCTTGCCGACGCAAGGCAATGGCGAGAAGAGATATTAAAAAAAATTGGCGAAGGGAAAGACCCCAAAATCATATCTGATGATGTCGCCGCTAAATATCGCTTCGAGAATTGCTTGGCGGTTTGGTATGACCGCTGGGCTAGATCGGGCGGCAAAGATGGCAGCGAAAAAGCGCCGCGTTATGCAAAAGCAGTCTTGTCGGCGCTCGAACTAAACGCGATACCAGTTTTTAAAGGCCGCGACATACGAACAATCGAAACGGCCGAGATTGTAGAAATGCTCCGCAAAATGGAAGCGCGCGGCGTGTTGGAATATCTGCGCCGCGTCAAGGGAAACTTGAATCTAATGTTTGACTACTACGTCGCCGATGGAACGTTGAAAAACAACCCCGTGACCGTTATCGGAAAGCAGGTTTTTGACAAACCCAAAGAACGACACTTTAAGTCTTTGAAATATGACGAGCTGCCGGTACTAATCGAAAAGCTAGAAACCGCCGACGGTATCGGCGACCGTGCGCGCCTGCTGATTTATTGGCAACTCCTAAGCATGACGCGGCCGTCTGAAGCCGCTGGGACGCTACTCAAAGAAATTGACCTTGAGCAAAAAACATGGGAAATCCCACTTGAGCGGATGAAGACGCGGCCGCACATCGTGCCGTTATCATCGGCCCTGCTGCAAATTTATAACGAGGCTATCAAGCTCAACGTCAACGGAATTTATTTGTTTGAGGGAAGCGGCTTTACAAAATCGCTCGACCGTGAAACCGTCCGTCTGAAACTGCGGCGGAAAATGAAACTAGACACAACCGCCCACGGCCTCCGAAGCCTTGCCCGAACATATCTCCGAGAAAAACACAAAATCCGCCGCGATGTGGGGGAATTATTGCTATCACACGGCATTGCAGACAAAACCGAGCGAGCCTATGACCGCTCCGAACTGCTAGAAGAACGCCGAGAAGCATTGGAATTATTCGGACGTGATGTGATGGAATTACGCGAAAAATACCGCCGCCGAAAAGCTGGCGAATAATTTAGAAAGAAAACGCGGAATTTTGCATAAAAACGCATAAAAAACGCGTAATAAAAAATATGTCAGAGGCCGTCTAAATATAAGACTTTGAGTATTTCGCCAGACTGCATAAAAATGCAGAGGATTTTTTTAATGCGGAGGAGCGGAGGGCGGTGCGCGGCGAGCCGCTCCGCCGCCGGTCAAAATTTCCAAAAATAAAAAAGCTGAATCCATTTTTTTGGATTCAGCTTTGCTTTTTGGTTTGATTTTATTTCGGCGTTGGCTCTTCGACCTGATAGCTGTCGAAGTCAAAGACTTTAAGCCCGATCCGCTCATTGACGTCAATAAAACTTTGCTGCAACGGCTTGACTTCATTCGTCGCAAACACTTTTGCCACGGTCATCGCGTCGCCAAGACCACCGGCAGACTTCGGCACAATCCCCATCAACGCAGGAGGTACGCGATGAATCGCCATCATATCTTCCGCGCTGACTGCTTTGATGTTGAGAAACTCGTCCTTCGCCGCGACCTCCGCAATCGGAATCAGTTTAATGCCGTCAGGATTTCCGCCCGGCGCGCGGAGCAAAACATTTTTAAAATTGCCGTCGCCTTTTGACTGGCGGAGCTGCGACTTGACTGCATCCCAGCCCTTCTCGTCAATCTGCGTATCAGTCGAGTAGAGAATAAAGCCAGCGTGTGAACCATTCTTATAATAGCGGACGCGGAACTTAGTAGCCGCCGAATTTAAATCAATCGAATCCATCGCCGCCAGATAATACGGCACGCCATAGATTTCCTGTTTCAGATTCGGCTGCATGATATGAATCACATCGCTGCCTTTGATTTCTTCATAGTCCAACTGTAAAAAATTATTCCGCAAATAGACAAAGTCTTTTAAATTGGACGCGCGGCGCATGTACAAAGCCAAGCGGCTTTTCATTCCGACCACCTTGCCCAATCGATTGCGCTGCATCTCAAGATAGCCATTGCCCAAAACCAAATAATTAAAAGCCAGCTTTTCAAATTCCGAGCGGCTCAAAAACTCCGTCGGCTTAAAGGTAACTTTCAAAATGTTTAGCTTGGCGAGCAGAGCGGAAGCATGGTGCAACCCTTTAGTCATCAGCCGCTCGACATCATATAAATTGACAGGCGGCTCGTACCATTTGCCGTTGTCAAAGCAGCCGATAAAATCAAACAGACTGTAAACATCTTGATAATCCTCAAACGAGAAGACATCACAGTCAAACTGACCCTCTTTCAAAATCTCATTACTCATAATAAAACCCTCTCATTAAAAAACATCAACCGAACCACGCGCCGCCGAGCCGTCGAGCGGCTCTTGGTAGAACACCTGCAACGCCGCCCACGCGACATCCGCATGGCTCAACTCTTTCGTCCGACCGCTGACATAAGTCACATTGCGGCCGCTGCCGGTCACAGCCGTGCGAATACTCATAAAAGCCGCCGTGAAATCCTTCCAATCCAGCTCCCACTCGACGCGACGCTCACGCATGAGCGCGTGCATCTTATTGATCATCAGATATTTCTCATGCATCGAATACTGAACCCCGACCACAGGCGGATAGAATCCCTGCACAATCTGAAAGACCGCCGCGCCCAATCCAGTTTTATCGATGACGACCTTTTGCACGTTGTAGCGCTCGAAAGCCTTTTTAATAAATGCCGCCTGACTTTGGAAATCATTGCCGTGCAACATCTGCCGCTCAACAATGCGGAACTTATCGCCAGCGAAACGAGGCGGCACGACAGCCACAAAAGCCGCCGCATCGCCTGAATCGGCCGGGTCATAGCCCAACCAAACAGGCAAATTCCCAACAGGCCGCGCCGCGAACGGTTTATAAAATTCCGCCCACTCGTCCCACGAATCGACCGCGCAGCGTTGCAATGCAGTGAAGTCAAAGACATTGTCGCCGTCCTCCACAAACTCACACATAAAGAGCTGACGAAATTCCGCCGGCGAGTTTTCAAGCAGCAACTGTTGGCGGTCAAACAAATTACAGCCGCGCCGCTCCGCATCATCGAGCGTCACAATTTGCCGCCATTGCCCATCTTCACAGGCGCGGCCATCAACAAGCGCGTCATGGCTGACATCGAGTTTGATATGCTCCGACTTATCGCGGCCCTCATTGAATTGCTCGCCAGTCCAAAACGAATAAGCCGGATGGGACAACGCCGACGGCGTGGAGAAATAAGTAATCCGATACTGACTTTGAGACGCCATCGGCTTCGCCAAGCGCGTCAATTCCTTGAAATCGGGGATCCAGAAATACTCGTCAACATACAAGTCGCCGTGTCGGCCTTGAGCCGTGCGCGAATTAGTCCCCAAGAAATACAAGACCGCGCCATTGCCCAAACGAATATCCGCGCCTTTCAATTCGACGCCGACCATCTGCGCCATGTCGATTTGATACTGTTTAAACTGAAACGCCTGCGCTTTTGACGCCGACAAAAACACCTTATTTTTACCCGTCGTCAGCGCATCGACAAAAGCCTCACGAGCAAAGAAAAACGTCGCCCCGATCTGACGACTTTTGAGCAGATTGCGGAAACGTACCTTTTGATTGAACCAAATCCGCTGATATTCAAACATCTGCTCCCTGAAGATTTCCTGCAAGCGCAAGACCTGCTCCGCCGTGAAACTATTCGGCGCAGGCTTCGAGGCCGAGCGCACATTCTCACGCTCCCGACGCTCACGCGGCGGCTTGTCGATAGTCGGCACATCCCAGGGCAGGCCGTCTGAAACCACAGGCGCGGCCGCCTGCTCGACCTCATTTAAATCAGGCTGACGCGCGTCGGCTTTCTTGCCTCCCGATACCAGCGCAAAAAGCTGCCGCATCTCCTTATAGTCCGCGTCCGATTTCTTCGGCTGCGCAATCAACACATGCAGCCGCATTTCCGCCGAAGCCGCAACGCGCACCGCCGGACTGCCGCCGTCCCAATTATCGCGGCTCTTCCAAGAATAGACCGCCGGCGCCTTGAGACCAAGATGCCGCGCAATCTCTGAAATCCGCCAGCCCTGCCAATAAAGCTCACGCGCCATCAAGCGCGGATCGACATTCGGTTTGATTAACGATTCTTTTGTCATCTCTCAAAAAATAAAAAAGTCTGAAAACCAAACAATCAATGATTTTCAGACCGCCTTAAACCCAAACGCCTTTTAAAAAAATCCTCAAAAATCGCAAAGCATAGATAAAGAGCTTAACGCTTGCCAAACTATGCCCATCCACACGCGAGACATTCACCCATGACCTATAAAAAAACCGATTGGCGCGTCATCGGCGTCAGCGGCGAAACCGCAGACGGCCGCACCATTTCAGCCAAAGAGCTGCAAGAAATGGCCGACCAATACGACCCAGAAATCTACGGCGCGCGCATCAATCTCGAACACATGAATTTTCTGTTTCCAGATTTCGCCGGCGGCTATGGCGACGTTGTCGAACTTAAAGCCGAGCCGTGGGCAAAAGACGAAACCAAAACCGCCCTGCTGGCCAAGCTGAATATTACCGAGAGCCTTCAAAAACTTTGGGACAGCGGCCAAAAAATCTACACAAGCATGGAGATTACGCCGCGCTTTGCAGACACCAAAAAAGCCTACCTGACAGGCCTCGCCATTACCGACACCCCGGCAAGTCTTGGCACGACCGCAAACTACACCGCCGCCAAGACCAAAGCCGAAGAAAAAATCTTTACCGCCTACCGCCAAACCGAAACGCAGGAAATCGCCATGACCAAGCCTCAAGACAGCAACCAAGCCGAAAACCAAGCCAAACCGATGACCGAAGAACACGCAGAAAGCGTTTTCAGCCGCCTGTTTGACAAATATTTCGGCAAAAAAGAAAAACCAGAATCCATTCCGGAAAACACACCGGAAACAACCGACCAAGCTGGGGATTCGCAAGATTACGCCAAAGCCGAAGACCTCGACGCCATGCGTCAGAAATACAGTCAAGCCGCGCAAATCATCGAAAAACTGGACGAAAAAATCGAAGCCCAGCAAACCGAATACAACGCCCTGCGCGCCGAGTTTGACAAATTCAAAGCCGAAATCGAAGCCGCGCCATATACCGGCCAACGCCAAGAACACAGCGGCAGCCAATCAGCCGACCGCATTGTCTGGTAAGTAAGCAACCCGAATCCACCACATCCCCCCAATACCACAGAAAGCGCATCATGAACCAAACTAAATTAAGTCTCGCCATCGCCGCGATGATTTCCGAAGTTGCCGCCGCCCAAGGCATCAGCAAAGAGCAAGTCAGCAACGGCTACACCATCGCCCCGACCGCCGTGCAGACCATGTACGACGAAATCGCACAAAACACCGAGCTGCTGCAAAAAATCAATCTGCGCCCGAAAACTGAAAAAGTAGGCGAAGTCATCGGCCTCTCATCCGGCTTGATCGGCAGCAATACCGACACCACCGGCGCAGGCAAAGAACGCAAACCGAAGCCAATCCACAACTTGAGCGGCCGCAAATACTCGCTCGAGAAAACCAACTTCGACGCCGCCCTACGCTATGACGAAATCGACCAATGGGCGCACCTGACCGATTTCCCGAAACACATCAACAAAAAAATTGCCGAATCCATCGCCCTGTCTTTGGTCACCATCGGCATGAACGGCACCAGCCGCGCCGCCGATTCTGACGCCTCCACCAACACAATGCTGCAAGACGTTACCAAAGGCTGGCTGCAAAAAATGCGCGAGGAAAACAAAGCGCGCTGCATCGGCACGGCAGGCACATCGAAGACATCCGTCCCATATGGCCCGGGCGCAACAGATTACAAAAACCTCGATGCCGTCGTCACTGACGCGCTCAACATCATGGACGAACGCTTTGCCGACCGCTCCGACTTTGTCGTCTTGGCAAGCCGCCGTACCGTCGGCGACAAATACCTGCGCATCGTCAACAAATCAGGCGAAACCGCCACTGAAATCGAAGCAGGCGGCCGTCTGAACAAAGAGCGCACATTAGGCGGCCTGCCGGTTATGTACGTCCCAAATATGCCGCAAAACACCCTGCTGATTACCCCAGTATCGAATCTGTCGATTTACTACCAAATCAGCGGCGAGCGCCGGTTAATCGTGGACAACCCACGAAAAGACCAGCTTGAAAGCCTGCAATCCAAAAACATCGACTTCATCGTCGAAGAATACGGCGCGGCCGTCTTGATTGAAAACCTGAAATACACCGAATAAAAACAGGGGGGCGCAAGCCCCCGAAGACAAAAAGAAAGGCCGTCTGAAATGACCCTCATTCGCCAACACTTTGACCAAAGCATTGCCGCTGCCGCCTCGACGGACAGCATCGACATCAACGCCCTGACCGTCTATCAGCGCCTCTACAAAAGCCTCAAAGACGACAAAGCGATTTTAAAAAATATCGATTCCATCCAAGACAAAATCAAAGCCAAAGCCGCCATGATTCCCAATTATTCCGACTGGATTCAAGGCGTCATCGACACAGGCCGCGCCGCCGAAGACGACCAAGTGACCCCGACGCTCTTGGTTTGGATGATTGACACAGGCGCGCTCGACGCCGCCATGCCGTTGGCGCAGCTCGCCATCGAGACACAAATGGCCTCGACCGATGAATACAGCCGAACCATGCCCGAAATCATCATCGAGCAAATGGCCGAGCAAATCAGCGCAGGCAGCGACATCAGCCTGCCCAACCTGCAAACCC
Source organism: Neisseria sp. P0022.S010 (assembly GCF_051956635.1). NCBI lineage: Bacteria > Pseudomonadati > Pseudomonadota > Betaproteobacteria > Neisseriales > Neisseriaceae > Neisseria > Neisseria sp. P0022.S010. The sequence continues at coordinate 31,845 of NZ_JBQCXF010000002.1, forward strand.
TGATTGACTGGGTCACAGCCAAAGCAGACAACGGCCTGCACATCAACAACATGCCCGACCAAATACGCGCCAAATTGCTCAAAGCCGCAGGCGAACGCGCCGAAGAGCAAGGCGAAGCCGAACACGCCCTCGCCCTCTACTGGCAAGCCTACGCCTACAACGCGCGCAGCGGCGTCAAAAAACGCATCGACGCCCTGAAAAAACAGCTCGAAAAATAAAAGCTCCCCCGCCGTATGGCAGACGGCGGCCTGTCTGCAAGCCCAATCCCTTACAGCCTGCGCCGCCGCCCCTGCCATACCCCAATAAAAAAGGCCGTCTGAAATGACCGGATTTAACTTTAATACAGCCGCCCCAGCCAACACACAAACCATCGACAAACAACAAATCGACAGCGGCGAATTTTGGCCGGTCATCGACCTAGACGAGCTGCGCCGCGACATGCGCATCGACACCACCATCACGCCCGACCGCCTCTTCGACACCGCCGTCAACGCCGTCGCCTACGTCAACGACCAGCTCAAAGACATCATCGCCATCGTCCCATTGGCTCAACACATCAGCCAAACCGACCCACGCCGAATCAACGGCGAGCCGCTCGCCACCATCCGTTACCGCCGCGCCGTGTACAGCTACACCAAAGCCCTGCTTCTAGAGGTTTACAACGACTACGACAGCACCGGCAAGACCGCCGCGCGCAGCGACGCCAAACAAGAGACCGCCGAAGACTACCGACGCGAAGGGCATCACGCCATCGCCGAGCTGCTCAAAAAGCCGCGTATTGACTGCGAGCTGATTTAAAGGCCGTCTGAAATGCACACCCAAAACAACACCATCATCACGCGCGACGGCGACACCATCAGCCGCCTGGCCTACGAGTATTACGGCAAATCCAGCGTCATGGTTGAGCAAATCCTCGCAGCCAATCCAAAACTAAGCCGCCAAGCCGTGCAACTGCCAGCAGGGCTGACCATCGTCATGCCGAGAACAGAACAAAACCAAACAATCAAAACAATCAATCTATGGGATTAGAAAACGTGAACGAAACCAAAACCACCACCGCCATCAACGCGGCCGTCATCGTCATCGGCAGTTATCACATGGCCGCATCTGTTGCCTTCGGCGCGGCCGTCGGCGCAAGCCTGTTTATCTTAAGCCAAAACCAACACAGCCCACTGACCAAGGCTTGGCTCTTCGCCGTTTCCTTTTTCAGCGGCATCTTTGGCGGTGAGACCGCCGCAGGGATTTTCAACTGGGTTTTGAGCATCATCCGCCCCGATGCCCAGCCGCTGAAATTTAACGAATTTCTCGGCGCCGCCCTGTTTTCCGCCCTCGTCGTCGTCATCGTCAACCGCCTGATCGACTTTGTCGGCACAGCCAAGCCAACCCAACCCAACCAAAAGAAAGGAGAGAGCGAATGACCCCACTGCAAGCCGCCGCCATCATCTCCCTGACGGCTGCCGGAGCATGGCGCATCCTGTTTTTCGATACGCGCGGCCGCACCCATAAGCCCCTCATTTGTTTCATCGCCTGGCTCAAATTTGCCTGGATGATCGGGCTGATGATTGCCGTGATATTCAAACTCTACTCCGCCGCCGTGTGGGGGCTGATTTTCGGATTGGCCCTGCATACCGGAGCATTAATTTGGCACGGCGGCAACGTCAACAGCCTCTTGCCGACCGCGACCAAACATCAGACCAACCCATAAGAAAGCCTCACAAATGACCGACAAACCAACCTACACCCTGGGCAAAACCAGCCTGACAAAATTAAACGGCGTCCATCCCGACCTCGTCAAAGTCATCAAACGCGCCATCGAGCTGACCAGCCAAGACTTCAGCGTAAACGAAGGGCTGCGCACACTTGAGCGACAAAAGCGACTTGTCGCCGCCGGTGCAAGCCGTACCCTCAACAGCAAACACTTGAAACAACCAGACGGCTACGGCCACGCCTCCGACCTCATCCCGTGGGGCGACTTCGACGGCAACGGCAGCAAAGAGATTTCATGGGCATGGGAAAACTTCTACCCCATCGCCGAAGCCATGCGCGACGCCGCCAAAGAATTAAACATCCGCGTCCGTTGGGGCGGCTGCTGGGCAACCCTCAACGACACCACCAAGCCGACAACCGAACTCGTCGCCGACTACGTCGCCGAACGCCGCGCCGCCGGTAAACGCGCGTTTATCGATGGCCCACATTTCGAGCTTGCCTAAAGGACTCGCCATGAAAACCGTCATTTCATTCTGTCTCGCCCTCTTTCTCGCCTGCTGCCTGCTCATGAACGGCCTGCTTAAAGCCAACCGCACCATCAAAGCCAAAGAGCAAGAAATCAAAACGCAGGCCGAGACCATCAAGCAAAAAGATACCGCCCTGAAGCTCTACCACCAGCGCAGCCGCACCCTGCAAGAGCAGCTCGACCGACTGACCGCCGAAGCCGCCGGACACAATGAGCAGATTCAGACGGCCATCCAAAAAAATCACGATTGGGCAAGTCAGGCAGTCCCCGAAGATTTAGCCAAATCCATCAAATAAAAAAAGGGCGTGTCAAACACGCCCTATCTTAGAAAGCACAGCCATGAAAACGATCCTCCCCATCTTACTCTCCGCCGCCCTGACCGCCTGCTCCGCCAAAGAGCCGCTGACCATACAAGCCGCCGACACCTGCCCACCCGTGCCGAAATGTACCGTCAATCCGCTGACCGAAATAAAAACCAATGCCGACTTGGTTTACACCATTGCCGCCTACAAAACCGCCTTTAATCAATGCCGCCTCTACCGCGACACGCTGGCCGCCTGCCTCAACCCAGACGCGGAGGCCGAGAAATGACCGACTACATCGACCGCGCCTGCGAGCTGGAAGAAATGCAACGCGCCCACGCCCTCGCACGCCAAGCCGACCGCGCCGAGCAAGACTACCCATCCGCATTTGAGTGCGAAGAATGCGGCGAACCCATCCCCGAAGCACGCCGCCAAGCCGTCCCCGGCTGCCGCCTCTGTATCGACTGCCAACGCGAACAGGAAAAATATGGAAAAACCAGCTTTACTGCGCGCTGAAATCCAAAAGCACCTGCCCGAGCTGCGCCAAAATCCCGACAAGCTGACGATGTTTGTGACCAACGGGCAAATCGTCGCCTCAAAAGGCACATTGAGCCATGAGATAAAATACCGTTTGAGCGTCATGATTACCGACTTTACCGGCAACATCGACGTCTTAAACGCCGTCGTTATCGCTTGGCTGCAAGAAGAAAACCCCCAAATCATCGGCCCGGGCGCGACCACGCCGACAGATTACAGTTTCGAGGTTGAGCTTTTGGGGAACGACACCTGCGACATTCTGATTGAGTTAAATCTGACCGAGCGCACCACTGTCTTGACCGACGACCAGGGCAACATCGTCATCGGCCATCCGCGCAACGCCAACCATTCCGACCTGATGACCGCGCTGGGCATCGGAACAGACAGAAAATGACCGCCGACGCCTTAAATCTTTATATTAAAAACATCGACGAATACATTGCCAAACTCTCCCCGGCAGAGCTTCGCCGCCTTAAAAGCGACATTGGCAAAGTCGTTTTAAAAGCCAACCGCCAGCGCATCCGCGCCAACATTGAGCCTGAAGGCAACGCCATGACGCCGCGCGCCGGACACGGCGAAGAAGGGCGCAAGCTCAAAGACGGCGAGCGTCTCAAAGTCGGGCAGCGCTTTGTCTATCTATCCGGCAAACACGCCGGACGCATCCGCCAATTTAAAAACATCAAGACCGCCGCCAGCGCCGCCAAGAAATCGCGCGCCAATACGGCCGCCTACGATCCGCAGTATGAGTGGGGCTACGAATTGGAAACGCGCGGCGTGTCAAAATTCAACCGCGACTACATCCGCGTCTTAGACGGCAAGCCCACCAAAGAGCGGCTGAAAACGCGCATGTTCACAAAAATCCACCGCGCCAAATACCTGCGCTCACAAATCGACAGCATGGGCGTCGCCATCAAATTCGTCAGCGGCCTGACCGCCTACATCGCCGCCGCCCACCAATACGGCGACGACGGCCGACCCGAGCGTCATCTCTTAGGTTTTAGTGATGACGACCTCGAAATCATCGAAAACCTCGTCATCAGCCACATGGCCGCCCACGAATAAAAAGGCCGTCTGAACCCGTTGTCAGACGGCCTCTCTTTTAAAAAAAACCATCAAAACCGCCAAGAATAGAAAAACCGCGTTGCCGTTGCCAAACTATGCCCATTACACGCACGCGAACACAAACCCAAACCAATGACCGCCGAACTCAACAGAAAAATCGCCAACATCATCAAGCAGGGCGTGATTTCCGAATCAGACCCTGCGCGCGCATTGGTACGCGTGCAGCATGGCGAGCTGACGAGCGACTGGCTGCCCTATTTCGTCCCATTCGCAGGCGGCGTTTCCGTACACCGCCCCCCAAGCGTCGGCGAAAACTGCATCATCTTGTCGCCAAGCGGCGAGACCGCCAACGGCATGGTTTTGTGCGGCATGGCATCGGCCTCATTCCCCAGCCCTGCCCAATCGGCTGACGAGACCGTCGTCAAATTCCCAGACGGCGCCATCATCAATTACAACCACAGCGCAGGCCAAATGACCTTAAAAGCCGTCGCCAAGCTGACCATCGACGCGCCCGACACCCTCATCACTGGCAACGTTGTCATCCAAAAAATGACGACAAGCAACGGCCTGCTGACCTACACGGCAGGCATGAGCGGCAGCGGCGGCGAAGGCGCAGGCGGCGGCACAACCATCAAAGGCGCAATCAACCACGAAGGCACGCTGACCAATACCGGCAAAATCGAATCCAACGGCATCGTCCTCGATGAGCATATTCACACCGGCGACAGCGGCGGCAAGACAGGCAAACCCGAATGACCAACAGCGAAACAGGCCGTCAGATCGGCCTCTACGACCACATCCGCCAGTCAATAAAAAACATTCTGTTCACGCGCATCGGCACGCGCCTGATGCGCGAAGAATATGGCAGCCTACTGCCAGAATTATTAGACCAACCGATTACCCCCGCCCTGCTCTTGCAATGCCAGGCGGCCGCCATCGCCGCCCTGGCAAAGTGGGAGCCGCGCATTGAAATTCAGGCGGCCACCGTATCGGCAGCCGCCGCCAACGACGCAAAAGTCATCATCAACATCGAAGCCGTCAACATCTCGACCGGCACACTTGAGACATACAGCATCAGGAAATAAAAAAAATGCCGCAAATTGCCGACTTATCGAAAATTCCAGCCCCCGACGTCATCGAAGAGATTGACTTCGAGAAAATACTTGCCGCGCGCAAGGAGCGTTTTATCGCAGAATATCAAACGCCTGCCGAGCGCGACTATTGGCGCAAAGTGTTGGAGCTGGAATCCGAGCCGGTTGTCAAATTACTGGAAGAGTGCGCCTATTCAGAAATGCTCATGCGCCAAGATTTCAACGAGCGCGCCAAAGGCTTAATGCTGGCATACGCAACAGGCAGCGACTTGGACCAGCTCGCCGCCAATGTCGATATTCAGCGCCTCGTTATTACCGAGGCCGACTACACCGTCGAGCCGCCCATCCAGCAGGTTTGGGAATCCGACGAATCCCTGCGCCGCCGCGTGCAAGGCGCGTTTGAAACCCTGACCACGGCAGGCAGCGAAGAATCCTATTACCAACACGCCAAATCCGCGCACGGCCAAGTCGCCGACATCGCCGTCATCAGCCCGAGCGGCGCGGTTGTCGATATTGTCGTCCTCTCGAATCAAGCAGGCGGCGTGCCGTCTGAAGCCGTCATCAAAGCCGTGACAGAGGCCGTCAATGCCAAATACCGCCGCCCGACCGCCGACCGCGTGACCGTCAAAGCCGCCCAAATCATCGAGTATCAAATCAACGCCCAAATCATCGTCTATCCCACGCCCGACTATGAGCCGATTTTGGAAAACGCGCGCACGCGTATGCGTGAAGCCGTGGACGAAAATTTCAAGCTGGGCCGCGACGTTGACCTTTCCATGATTTACGCCGCCCTCCGCGTCGAGGGCGTGCAGAGCGTCGTCATCAGCCAGCCAGCCGCCGCCATGCCGGTCACACAATATCAGGCGGCCTTGTGTACGCAAATCAATATCAGCTACGGCGGCCAAAATGAATAAATACCAAACCGCCCAGCCATCAACGCGGACGGCTTTTGAGAAGAAATTCGGCGAAGCCGAAATCTACCCCGTCCCCTACGCCGTCGTCTCCGACCTCTGGAATCCCGACAGAATCCCAGCCCACCTGTTGCCGTATCTCGCATGGGCGCTGTCGGTTGACTATTGGAATGACGCATGGGACGAGCAGCGCAAACGCGACGTCATCAAATCAGCCTACCGCACCCATAAATTTAAAGGCACGAACGGCGCCATCGAAGAAGCCCTAAAGCCCTTCGGCGTGACCGCCAAGATTACAGAATGGTTTCAGACCAAGCCCATCGGCTCGCCTGCCAGCTTTGCTCTGACCCTGATGGCCGAAGAAGCCATCAGCCAGGCCGACTATCAGGAAATGCTGCGCATCGTCCAAAAGGTTAAGCCGGTCAGCCGTCATTTAAGCGGCTTGACCGTCGGCGTTATGACCTACGGAAAACTCAAAGCCAGCGGCATTACCATCAGCGGACAACGCACGACAATTTACCCATACATCAAGCCAAAAATTAATTTAAAACCGGCAGGCCGCGCCGCCGCCGCATTACAACACATCGACGTCATCACAATTAACCCGAAAGCCAACCCATGAGCCAACAGTATTACACCCTCGTCACCAACATCGGCGCCGCGCGCATCGCGAAAGCGACCGCATTAGGCACAGTCGTCAACTTGAGCCAAATGGCAGTCGGCGACGGCGGCGGCAAACCCATCACGCCGTCTGCCACAGCCACCGCCCTGACGCGCGAAGTGTACCGCGCAAGCCTCAATATGTTGGAGGTTGACGAAAACAACCAAAAGCAGGTCATCGCCGAGCTGCTCATCCCCGAAGAAGAAGGCGACTTTACCATCCGCGAAGTCGGCCTCTTTGACAACAACAACAACCTGATCGCCATCGGCAGCATCGCCGACAGCTACAAGCCGCGCCTATCCAGCGGCTCGGCAAGTCAGCAAATCATCCGCATGGTCATCCAAATAGACAACACCGACGCCGTCGGCCTCAAGGTTGACCCTGCCGTCGTTTTGGCGACTCGTGAATATGTCGAAAAACTGATTAATAAAAAATTTAAAGACAACGGCTTCGGCGGAGCGGCGCAGATTGTTTTATCGTTTGACAGCCGCCGCGAGTTTATTGCCGCCCTCGAAAATCTGACAAAGCTCAAAGACGGCGCGGTAATCATCGCCCAAGGTCATTTATATAAAAAACAAACCGGCGCGCGATATATTCCCGATGCGCCGGATTGGCTGCCCATCGATGAATCATTTGCCCACTTTGACGGCGACTACATCGACACGCGCGAAAAAACCATCGTCCGCTGCCGCTATCATCAAAAAAATGGCAAAAAATGGAACATTACCGAAGTCATCAATCCCAAGCCCGGCAGCATCAGAAAAATCCTTTTAGGCGAGCCTGACGCACAAAAAAAAATCAAATTAGAAAAACTGCATGACTACGTCGGCAATAGCCGCGCGCGCATCCTTTTGAGCTGCGACGGATGGACGACGCCGCCGGTAGATGGCAAAGCGGCGCTGCAAGGACTGCAAATCGTTGACGGCAAAGTACATCGAGACTGGGCATCATCAGATTACGACACCAACGCCGCCGCCGTTTGGATGCGCAACGGCAAATTAAAAGCCGCCAAAAGCAAAGACGGCAAGTCGGCCGCCCAATGGGTTGACGAAGGCGCGGAATGGTCAGCAAGTTTCGCTCGCGGCCCTGTCTTGGTTGAAAACGGCAGCGTCATTCAAAACCCTGACACATATTTGAGCGCGCGCGCCGCCATCGGCCAACGTGCCGACCGCAGCATCGTGCTTTTAAACCTCGAGGGAATCAGCGGCTCATACGGTGCAACGCTGCAAGAATCCGCGCAAATCATGGCAGATGAAGGCTGCCTGATTGCCGTCGCCCTCGACGCTGGCGGATCTTCGCAGGTTTGGTACGGCGACGCATACGCCTGCCCATCTTCAGACGATGGGTTTCAAACAGGGCGCGCCATCCCTTCCGCCATTGAAATCATTGCCGATGTTGTCGAGCCATACGATACCGGATGGATTCCGCTTCCAGTAATCGATGGCGTTAAAGCTGGCAGTAAAGGGCAAGGCGGCGCCGCCATCGCGTACCGCCAACGCGGCGGCGACATTGAATTAAGGCTTGACACCGTCTATTCATTTAAAGCCAACATCGAAACAATCATCACAACAGAAGAAATACCGAAGCGTTTCCGAAATCAGGACTATAGACCACTTAGGGCAATTGCCTGCGGCTTCGGCGGTGCAGTAGTCCCTTGGTGGAGCGGAACATATATCAGCATTCAGCCGCATAAAGACACTCCATACACCTACGGCTACACCGAATGGCACACCCCAAACAGCAAATAATCAAAAGAGGTAATTATGTTTTATATTTTTAATCATCATGGGCATTTCGCCGAGAAAATGAGTGTCGAGCCGCCTATTTTGCCCCAAGGCTACTTTTATTTAGAAGCTGCGGACGATTTGGGCGAATACTTGTTTTCAGACGGCAAAACCGTGCAGGAAGCAACCACGCCGCCACCGTCTGAAGCCCATATCGTCAAGGATGGGGAATGGGTTTTGCCAAATGAGCGCGAAGCCGCCATCTTGGAAGAGCTACGAGCCGAAAAAATCATCAGCTTAAATGCGGCGGCTCAAGCGTTTATCGACCGCGCCGCCGGTATCGATAAAATCCCAGGCTTTGAAGTGCAGACATGGGTCATCCAAGCGGCCGAGGCAAAAGCATGGGCGGCTGATAAATCTGCCCCTACGCCAATACTCGACCAAATCGCGGCCAGCCGAGGCGTACCGGCTGACGCACTCAAACAGGCGGCTTTGAAAAAGACTCTCGCCTATGAGCAACTGACCGCATCCATCACAGGCCAGCGGCAGGCGCTGCAGAGCAAAATCGAATCCGCCAAAACCAAATCAGCCTTAGACAAAATCAAAATCGAGTTTAAGCTGCCGGAGGCCGTCTGAATGAGTAAAATTTATTTGGCATTGTACAAAGGCCGAAAAAAAATCCAATCTCCCAAAGACATCATCTACCGCTTGACTGATTGGGCAATCCGCAAAGCGACGCGCGGCGAATATTCCCACTGCGAAATCGCCGTCCGACTACCTGACGGTCAGTTTGACTGCTACACATCGTCCCATCGGGACGGCGGCGTCCGTTGCAAGCGCATGGAGCTGCCGTCTGACAAGTGGGATTTGATTGAGCTGCCCAAGCCTAATCTGACCTACGGCCGCGCCATGAAACTATGGCGCGAAACAAAAGGCAAGAAATACGACCTTTCAGGCGTTTTGGCCGTCAAGTCGGTTTTCCGACGCCTGAAAATTCGCCAAGCTCCGGATAAATGGTTTTGCTCCGAATGGTGCGCCGCCGTCATCGGCTTTGGCGAGCCGTCCAAATATTCGCCGTCAGACCTTGCCGTTGTCATGAAGCAAGACCAATTTTAAAAAATACCCAAAAAATCCCACGCGCTCGCCACACGCGTGGGATTAATTTTTAATAGTGTATCAATCGTCCAACCCACAAAAAGGAAGCCCCAATGGCAGAAGCAAACCGCCATCATGGCATCACAGCCAACGAATACACCGAAGGCGTGCGCAGCATCAGCGACATCTCGACAGCCATCATCGGCATGGTTTGTACCGCCGAAGATGCCGACGCAAAAGTATTTCCGCTGAACACCCCGATTTTCGCCACCTCCGCCTACGACCTGCTCGCCAAAGCAGGCACAAAAGGCACGCTCGCCAAATCCCTCGACGCCATCGTTGACCAAGCCGACGCACAAGTCGTCATCGTGCGCGTTGCCGACAGCAAAAACACCGAAGAACTCAAAGCCAACGTCATCGGCACAGCCGAAGGCGGCAACTACACCGGCCTCAAAGCCCTGCGCCGCGCCAAAGCCGTGACAGGCTATACCCCGAAAATCTTGGGCTGCCCAGAGCTGGACAGCCAAGACGTCTTGACCGAATTGGTAGGCGTTGCCCAAGCGACGCGCGCCTTTGCCTACGGCAGCGCAGGCGGCAATCCCGACATCACGGAAGTGGGCAACTACCGCAAAAACTTCGGCCAGCGTGAGCTGATGTTGATTGACAACGAGTTTATGGCATTCGACCCTGCCTCCAAGAAAACCGAGACCGCCGCCACCATCGCCCGAGTATTGGGCGCGCGCGCCAAACTCGACAAAAATGTTGGCTGGCACAAATCAATCTCCAACACTGAAATCAACGGCGTCAGCGGCCTGAAATTCGCGCGCAGCTTTGATCTTTTGGACAAAAACTGCGACGCCAACACCCTCAACAACAAAGACGTCACCACCCTGATCCGCGAGGACGGTTTCCGCGTTTGGGGCAACCGCACCTGCACCAACGACAGCATGATGGCTTTCGAAGTCGCCACGCGTACCGCCCAAATCATCCAAGAGACCATCGCTTCCGCCTTCATGTGGGCTTTGGACAAGCCGATGCATAAGAGCCTGATGGAAGACATCATTATGGCCATCAACGCCAAATTGGCGCAGTACGTCAACAAAGGCTACATCTTGGGCGCGCGCGTGTTTATCGACAAAACCCTCAACACCTCCGAAACCGTCCAAGCCGGTCAATTCACAATCAGCTACGAGTTCACATGGGTGCCGCCACTGGAAAACTTGGTTTTCAACCAACACGTTACCGACACCTTCTTTGTTAACTTGGTTGACAAGGTCATCACATTCGCCAACACCCTGAAACCGACTACCGTCTAGGCCGTCTGAAAGGAAACCCACCCCATGAAAATGCCAAAAGTCCTTAAAGGCTTTAACTTATTCGTCGATGGCGAGAACCAATACGGCGTAACCGTCGACATCACGCGCCCAAAAATCAGCCGCCAAACCGAAACCTACACGCCGGGCGGCGGCATGATTGAAATGACCGTCGTCCACGGCTTTGAAAAGCTGACAATGGAAATCACATCCAAAGGCTACGACGCCGATATGCTCAAATCTATGTCAAGCAGCATTGACGGCAAGCTGCTGCGCTACCAAGGCGCGCTGCAAGAAGAAGACGGCACAGGCTACCAAACCCTCAAAGGCGAAGCGCGCGGCCGCATTACCGAAGCCGACCCCGGCAGCGACAAACAAGGCGAAGGCGGCGAGCATAAATTCACAGTCGAGCTTGTTTATTGGAAAGAAAGCGTGGACGGCAGCCCCATCGTCGAAATTGACGTCATGGGCAATAAAGCCGCTTTCGGCGGCCAAGACGAACGCGCCGGCCTGCGCGCCGCGTTGGGCTTGTGATGAAAACCAAGAATCTGGCCATTTACCAGGGCGACACCTATTTATTCAAAGTCGCCCTGACCAACGAAGCAGGCGAGCCGTTGCAAATCGACGGCCTGTCTTTTGCGCTGGCCGTCAAATTCCCCGACGGTGCAACCATTGCGCCCGAGCTGACCGTTGACGGCAACATCGTCAGCCTGCTGTTTCCATCCGCCCTGACCGCCGCCATCACGCACACAACCGCCGAATACGACCTCCGCGCCATCAGCGGCCAGTACGTCAAAACCTATTTGCGCGGCCAACTGCACATCACGCCGAGCATCACGCCCGTGACCGCAGGCGACGGCGGCGAAATCCACGAAGAGGCCGTCAGCGTTACCGTTTCCGAAGCCACCATCATCCGCGCGGCTGGAAATCGAAGCCCGACGGCATACGATGACAGCGAAATCAAGCAACGGCTCGCCGCGCTGGAAAACCGCCAAGACCGAGACACCGTCTACGACGACAGCGACATCAAGCAACGGCTGACCGCGCTGGAAAACCGCCAAGACCGAGACACCGTCTACGACGACAGCGACATCAAGCAACGGCTGACCGCGCTGGAAAACCGCCAAGACCAAGACACCGTCTACGACGACAGCGACCTCAAGCAACGGCTGACCGCGCTGGAAAACCGCCAAGACCAAGACACCGTCTACGACGACAGCGAACTCAAACGCCGCCTCACTGCTTTGGAAAACCGCCCTGCCCCTAAAGCAGAATCGCCATATAGTGAAATTCAGGAGGGCTACATCGCCCGTGAAAATTTCGGCTTTATCCCCGAAAACAACACGCCGGCCACAGTATCTTTCCCCAAACCATTCAGCCGCCGCCCTGATATTTTCGAGGTATGCTTAGACATCCGAAGCAATTCGGCACGCTTGCAGTACGTCCAAAACGTGACCGCGTCAGGCTTTGACCTGGCCACCAATTACAGCCCAGAGTTAAAAGGCGTTTGGTATCGCGCCGCCATCTTAAAATCCAAATAGGAGCAAACAATGCAAACCATCAAAATCAACGACGACAACACCCTGACCATCGAGCTTTCCACCGGCGACCGCTACACCCTGCGCGAGCCGCTGGCCAAAGACATGGAGGGCTTGGGGCAGGACTTGATTAAAGTCAAACACACAGACACCGTTCAAAAACTGCTGGGCAAAATCTCAACGCCGCCGCTGACGCGTGTCGCCTATGGCAAATTGAGCATGTCGGACGCTCAAGTCTTAAATGTTGCCATTGATTTTTTTTCAGCGCCGCCGTCAGCCAAAGCCGAGATGGAGGCAGCCTTGCAGGACTTGGGCTACTCCCAAAGCTCAAATTCCGAGCAGACCACGTCGGCCGAATCCTAAGCGGCGAAGCCGACATCTATCAGGCGGCGGCAGAAGACGAGAAAAAGTATTACAACCTAATCAACGACTGCCTCGCCCAATGCGCGGCGACCTTCGGCAGCCTCGACAAGTTTGAGCAATGCAATATCGCCGAGCTGATTGAGTGGACCGACAAAGCCGTCCAAATCAACACGCCCGAAGAGTAAACAAAGGCCGCCTGAATATTTCAGACGGCCTTTTGTAATCAAAAACAGGAAACATCATGTCTAAAAGCCTCGAATTAAAAATCATCATGTCGGCCACCGACAAAGCCAGCGCGGCTTTCAAAAAGCTACGAGAGGGCAGCAACGTTTTAGCGCAAAGCCTAAAAAAGGCAGAGGCAGAATTGCATGACCTAGATAAAGCCCAAGAAAATCTATTAAGAAAAAACAAATTAAATAAAGAATTAAGCAAAAACGGCGAAGCATTAAGAAAAAACGCCGCCGAAATCCGCCGCCTGAATAACGAAATTGCCAAAACAGGAACAGCGAGCAAAGAGCAAGAAAAAGAATTACGCGACTTGACCAAAGCAAACAAAAAGCTGACACAGGCGCAAGAGAAAAACTGGGAGAAAGTCAGAAAACTCGACCAGGCATTATCTGCCGCCGGTATCACGGCCAAAACATTCTCAAACGCCCAAGACCAATTAAATAAAAAACACGAAGCGGCATCTAAAGCGGTAGAAAAGCAACGGCTGGCATACGAAAAATTACAAAACGCCCAAAACAAAGCCGCCGCCGCCAAATCCCAAATGACCGAAGCAGGCATGCGCGCCGTCGGCCTGATGTACACCGCGCGCGGCATTGCCGACACCACGCGCAACGTCCTCTCTTCGCCGGTCAAAGCCTACGCCGAAACAGAGGCCGCCTCCACCGACCTGCGCGCGGCCATGATGGACAATACCGGCAAAGTATCCGCCGACTTCAAAGACATTGAAAACCTTGCCACTCGCTTGGGCGACCGCCTGCCGGGTACGACCGCCGACTTTAAAATCATGATGCTCATGTTGCGCCGCCAAGGCATAGAATCAAAAAAAATCTTAGGCGGCACAGGCGAGGCCGCCGCCCTCTTGGCCGTCCAACTCAAAAAAAGCCCAGAAGCCGCCGCCGAGATGACAGCCAAACTGCAAGACGCTATGCGTGCGACCGAAGACGAGATAAAAGGCGTTATCGACCAAGTTCAGCGGCTGCATTACGTAGGCGTTGAAGATAGTAATATTCAAGGCGCGTTTGAAAAAATGGCCCCAGCCCTCGACATCCTCAACATCAAGGGCGAGGCAGCCATGAAGACGATGGCGCCGCTCGTCGGCATGCTTGACCAATCAGGCTTAGTAGGCGAATCAGCAGGCAACGCCATGCGCAAAGTGTTCACGCGCATGATGGATACCAAGAAAATTGCCAAAGCCACAAAAGGGACAGGCATTTCCCTCGACTTTACCGACGGCAAGGGCGAATTTGGCGGCTTAGACAAAATGTACGACGAGCTGGCCAAGCTCAAAGCCGTCAACACCGAGCAACGCCTCAAGATTCTGCAAGGCATCTTCGGCGATGATGCCGAGACGCAGCAAGCCTTAAACACCATGATCGATAAAGGCAAGGCAGGATACGAAGAATTTGCCAAAAAACTGGAATCGCAAGCCAGCCTCGAACAGCGCGTCAACGACCAATTAGGCACGCTGACCAACTTATGGGACGCGGCAGGTGGCACGTTTACCAACTTTCTTGCCAAAATGGGCGAATCCATCGCGCCTGAATTGAAAGAAATAACCAAATGGATCGGCGACGTTAACGAAAAATTGAGCAACTGGGCCGCCCAAAATCCAGAGACCGCTAATACCATCATGAAAATCGTCGCCGCCGTCGGCATCTTCCTGACCGTCATCACAGGCATCGGCGCGGCCATTTCCGCCGTCCTCGTCCCCATCGCCCTGGCTAAATTTTCATTCTTCAGCCTCTTCGGCGTCTTCGCAGGTGGCGGCGGCGCGATTTCCACGATTATCGGCTGGCTTGGCCGTCTGGGCATGGCGCTGCTAGGCTTTGGCGCAAAAGCGGCGGTTTTCCTTGTGACCAACCCCTTCGGCTGGGCCATCCTCGCCGTTACTGCCATTGTTTTGCTATGGCGCAACTGGGAAACAGTCAAATCCGCCCTGATTGCAGGCTGGGAATGGATTAAAAAAGTATTCCAACAAAACCCCCTGCTCGCCGCCTTTACCGGCCCTATCGGCTGGCTCATTGCCCTGCTCGCAAACTGGAATAAAGTCAAAGCCGCCCTGATTAGCGGCTGGGAATGGATTAAAAAAACATTTTCCGGCAATAACCCAATCGCCATCGCCATGGCGGCCGCAATGGGTCCCATCGGCGCAGTCATCAACAGCTTCAGAATCCTGCGCTCCGCTGCCGTCGGCGCGTGGGAATGGCTCAAAAAGGCCACCTCCGCAAAAGCCCCGGCAACGCCGCCCAGCATTGGCATTCCCAATCGCGGTTTTTCCGTCGGCGGCTACACAGGCGCAGGCGGCGTCCATGAAGCCGCAGGCGTTGTACACAAAGGCGAAGTCGTATTCAATCAGCGCGACGTCGCCAAATTTGGCGGCTGGCAGGCAGTCGAGGCCATCCGACGCGGCGGCGCAGGCGTACTCGCCAACATCGGCAACCGCTTGGGACTGGGATTTTCAGACGGCCGCCAAACCGCCCTGCCCAGCCCGACCCGATTCAATGCTGCGCCCCACGCCGTCAGCATGGCGGGCGACAACATCACAATCAACGTTCACGCCGCGCCGGGCATGAGCGAGCAGACCCTCGTCAACGCCATCATGGCCAAGCTCGAAGCGCGCAGCCAAGCCAAGCAGCGCCGCCGCAATTCCTCATTTTTCGATAAGGACTAAATCATGGTTTTATTAGGCAGCTTGGGGATGTTCGTGTTTTTAATGCGTACCATACCCTTTAATCAATACAGCCGCAGCCAGGCATGGAAACACCCAAACCAAGCAACCGTCGGCACCATGCCGCCGGCACAATTTACAGGCAAAGACCCAGAAGAGATGACCATCGAGGGCGAGCTGCGCCCCGAAGTCACAGGCGGCACGGGCAGCATCGAAGCCCTGCGCATGATGGCGGCTACCGGCAAGCCCTACACCCTAATCATGGGCCACGGCAAAATCATGGGCAGCTATGTGATAACCAACATCCAAGAGCGAGGCAGCCAACTGAATCCCGACGGCTCCGCGCGCGCCATCTCTTTCAGCATGAGCCTGAAAAAAGTTTCCGACAGCGCGCTAGGCCTCGAAGGCGCCGCCCTCAACGTCGCCGTCTCCGTCGTCCGAAACCTGACAGGGATTTAAGCCATGCAATTAAATTTTGATTCCATCAGCGCGGCCGCCCAAAAGGCCGCTGCTAAAATCTTTGACGAAGTCAGCGGCAAAAACGCCCGACATCTCACGCCGGCAGCCGAGCTGACCATAGACGGCCGCCGCTTTGGCACGCAGGCAATGAGCCGCATCATCAGCATCAGCCTGACCGACAAGCGCGGCTTTGAAGCCGACGAGCTGACCATCGAATTGGACGACCACGACGGCACCATTGCCATCCCTAAAACAGGCAGCAAAATCACGCTCAAGCTGGGCTACCAAGAAACTGGCCTCGTCGAAAAAGGCGAATACCTCGTCTCCGAATTTACCGCATCAGGCAGCCCCGACCGCCTAAGCATTACCGCGCGCGCCGCCGACCTCGCCGAAGCCCTCGCCGAGCAAGTCGAGAAAAGCTGGCACAAGCAAACCCTCTACCAAATCATTGAGACCATCGCCAAAAAACACAAATACGAATACATCATCAGCAAGGATTTTCAAAGCCAAAAAATAGAACACATCGACCAAACCAACGAATCAGACGCGTCCTTTATGAGCCGCCTTGCCGAGCAATACGACGCCATCGCTACCATCAAAAACGGCAAGCTCTTATTTATCCCTGCAGGCGAGAGCCAAACCGCCAGCGGCCAGCCCATTCAGCCCACCACCATCACGCGCGCCAGCGGCGACAGCCACAGCTTTACCTACTCCAGCAATAACAGTTATCAGGCCGTGCGCGCCTATTACACCGATAAAAAAACAGGCCAAAAAAAAGAAGTCATCGTCAACAAAGACAACGCCTACCCCAATAAAAAGACAGTCAGCGAGACAAAAATCATCAAAGGAAAAGCCGTAAAAGGCAAAACCCAAAAAGGCAAAGCCACCAAGGGCAAGACGGTAAAAGGCAAAAAAGGCAGGCAGTACACAACAAAAAAAGTCACGACGACAAAAACCGTGACAGACAATCGCAAAGTCAACACCGACGGCCAAAAAATCAAAACCCTGCGCCATCTGTATGCCACAGAAAGCGGCGCATGGTCAGGCGCGCGCGGCGCATTCAAAAAAATCCAGCGCGGCGTTGCCGAATTTAGCATTACCCTCGCCGTCGGCCGCCCTGACCTCTACCCCGAAACGCCTGCCGTCGTCAAAGGCTTTAAGCCCGAAATCGACGCAGAAGCCTGGCTAATTAACGAGGTTTCGCATAAAATCGACAGCGGCGGCTATACCGCAAGCATACAATTTGAAGCGCGCATCGTCCCCGACATCACGCTCTACGAAGACGCGCCGACCAACAACTTCCAGCCGACAGGCGAAATTACGGAGATTCTAAAAAATGGAAAACCAAACTCATGATCCATATTCATGGATTGACCGACAAATCCAATACTGGCAACAAAAAAGCCGAGAAGCCAGCGAAGCCGCCGACATCGACGCATTCAACCACGCCGAGCGCGAACTCGCCAATTATCAAGCCATGCGCCAAATAAAATATTAGCCCGACAAAAAGGCCGTCTGAAATTCAGACGGTCTCTGTTTTTAATTCGATTTCCGCTCAAGATATTGCCGCCGCACCTAATGCGGTAATGCAAGCATTTTTTCAAAAAAATTAAAAATAAAATACTTCGCCGGTACTTATTTTGACGACGCCGCCGTCTATACGGTCAATTCGGAAAGTCCGACCATCATGTTTATCCAAATCCCAGCCTTCTAAATAGAGGCCGTCAAATCCATGAATGACGAAGCGGCGGTCAGAAAATTCGCCTTTCGCATTCGTATAAGAAAAAGTGATTTCGTCGCCCAGACTTAAGCCGTCTGGAAGCTCTTCACTTTCGGCGTCATCGTCAAGGATAAAATCGTCATCGTCCAAATACGAATCATAACGCTGGCTTGTTTCCGCCCTCTTTTTCTGCCAAGCCTTAAAAGCGACAAAGTTTTCATAACGCGCCTTTAAATCCGGGTCATTCGGATTGATGTATTTCGATCCGCTGACTTCGGGCGGCGGCAAATCGTCGCCGTTGTTTTTCTTCAGCAATGCCGTCTGTAAATCAAGTTTGCTTTTCATGTTTCGGACGGAATCAAACAGAGCCGACGGTGTGAGAATCTGTTTTGGCTCTTTGGGCGCGGCCTGCTCTTTCGGTGCAGGCGCAAATTTTCGGCGGTTGTACAGCCGCCAAATCGGAAACGGCAAAAATAGCGCACTGGCCGCCGCAATAAATACAAAATCATTCGCCTGATTGACCGCAAGCGAAAATATAGCCAAAGCCACAAAGCAGCCGAAAAAGCCGACAGGAATCGTCCAGAGCAAGTGCAGTTTGCTTCGTGGGCTAAACTCCATCGACAGCCAAACAGAATAAAACGTACACACGCCCAAGACGAATAAGGCCACCAAATCAGACATTTCCTCGCTCATAAAATCCCCTTTTTCTTAAAAAACTAAATATCCAAAAAATCCAACGGCAACACCTTCCAGAATTTGCCGTGAATAAACAAATCGTCAAATTCTTCCGGCTCGATGACAAAGTCGGATTTTCCGTAAATCGGATTATCGCTTGTAACGTGTATCACGCCAGCTTTGCCGCGCGCCAGGCGTTTGATGTAGGTATAGCCCTGAAACGTGAACAAGTACACGCCGCTCGATTCAAAATCGACGACATCAGTTTTAATCAGCGTGATCGACTTCGGCGGTATTGTCGGCTCCATGCTGTCTCCGTCGGGCGACATCAGCTTCACGCCGTGCAGGTTGTCCGTGCCGAGCAGCTCTTTAAGAGCAGACTTAGGAATCTCCAGCGAGTGCAGCAATTCGGGATAGTCGGCATTCAAATGGCCACTGCCACACGAGGCGGCAACGTCGAATAAATCCAGGCGCGCGGTTTCTTGGCCGTCTGAAAAATCAACTTCTCTATACATTTCTAAATCTTTTCTATACTTTTCGCCTAGACCATCTGCAAGCCAACGAGTAGAAAATCTTGTCTTCTTTTCAAATGCTAACAGCGGTTTTTTACCTAACCCTGTCTGACCGTTGAACCATTGACCGACAAGACCTTTAGACACTCCGGCGAAGTCTGCCAAGTCCTGTTGAGTGATTAGGCCGTATTCAGCCATCAACTCTTGAAGTCTATCTTTCAAATCCATCACTAAAAATCCCAGCCAAAAAAATACTTAGTAAAAACAATGATTATTTAGAATTCTAAACTATTATTTGTTTAGTATGCTTGACTAGACAAGTTTAGGAATGTATAGTTCACTAAACTTTAAAAAAGGACAAAAAATGAAAACAGACCAACAAGTCAAATTCATTAAAGAATTGGGAGGCGTTTCAGCGGTTGCAAAAATTTGCGGAATCACACGAGGAGCAGTTTCTCAATGGCAGAAAAACGGAATCCCGAAAGCGCAAATGAACTTCTTAAAAGAGAAATTCCCCTTGCAATACAAACAAATTTCAGACGGCCTACCAAACTAACCGGAGCAAGAATCCGAACAAACGGTTACAGGCGAAAAAAAGATAACGGCCTATGACGGTAAATTTTTTAAACACTTGATAAACAAGGAAATACAAAATGGAAATTAAAAAATTTGAAGTAAACAGCCCTTCTGATTTGCTGATGATGATTGCAAATGTTTTGGCAAGCGCGGAAAGCAAGCAACAGGCAGAAGAAGCCCAAGAAGAAACCTTGCCGCCTGTAACAGTTGCAGAGGCTAAAGGCATTAATGATTTCGCCATCGGCAAAGAAGTGATCATCCGAACTTATTCTGCAGGCGTTTGGTTTGGCGTGTTGAAACAAAAAGCAGGCAATGAAGTGATTTTGGTTAAAGCGCGCCGTATGTATGAATGGTGGGCAAAGGAATCAATCAGCCTGTCAGGTGTCGCACGACACGGCATCAAGCAAGAAGACAGCAAGATTTGCGGTGAGCTTGCTTCCGTATGGCTTGAAGCGATTGAGATTATTCCGGTAACAGGCAACGCAGCCGAATCAATCCGCACCGCACTGGAGATCGAACAATCATGAGCTACTTAGATAAGCCAATTAACCACGGCTCAGGCTACGGCGACGGCAACGGCGGCGGCAAAGGTAGCGGCTACGGCTCCGGCTACGGCGACGGCAACGGCGGCGGCAAAGGTAGCGGCTCCGGCTACGGCTACGGCTACGGCAACGGCAACGGCGGCGGCAGCGGCGAAGGCTACGGCTACGGCAACGGCAGCGGCGACGGCAGCGGCTACGGCGGCGGCGCAGGCAGCGGCGCAGGCAGCGGCTACGGCAGCGGCGAAGGCGACGGCGAAGGCTAAAGATGGAGGCGGCCGCCGACGCAGACGTCCGAATCAAACACGGTTTAATTTAAAAAAATAAGAGGTGGGGATATGTCAAACAATCAATTAATCATCGTAAACGCCAAGCACCAAGAAATCGCGCGTCATGAGCTGACCGACCGCGAAGCCGAAAACTTCCGCCTCGCCGAGCCGATGAAACGCTTTCCGAATATCCGCGCAACGGCGACCTACCGCAAACACGGCGGCGGCCTAGTAGTTTATGCAAGGGAGCAAGCCCATGACGGTCAAAAATAGAAACCAACACGAAAAAGGCCGTCTGAAATTGGCGCAGCAAGCCTGCCCATGCTGCGAAGAGCCTTGTGTCATTTACGCGTCTTTCCGGCAAACCGTCCTGACCCGCTTATATTATTTGCGCTGCACCAATCCCCTCTGCGGATGGACTGGAACAGGATATTTTGAGATTAGCAGCACGATTCAGAAAGGCAGCCGATTCTATGCCGAAAAGAGCAAAGAGCCGCCGGAAATCCACGGCGAAACGCTCAAGGCAGTGGAAGAGGATATCAAACTCATGCAGCAGGAAACGCTGCTTCCATAGGGGATAGGAAATGAATCAACCGCAAGCCATGCAAAGCATCCGCCAAACGCTGGTCGCCGCCAAATCCAAGCAAGCCAAGATTTTTAATGCCCTAGAGCGCGACGCCATGCCCAGCCGGCCGAAACCAGCCTACACAGCCAACGAGCTGGCCGCCATGACCATGACGCTGGGGCAGGTGGAGCAAGTGGAGAAAGTGCAGGAAATCGTCGCCCAGCTTCGGCAGTTGGTGCAATCGGTCAATACCATCAATGTCGCCTACGGGCTGGGGCTGCCAAACCTGACCGCAAACGAGATTAATCACTACCTGCTCGACCTCGATAATCGCGTCAGAAGCGCAGGCTACGCCGCCAACAAAATGGGCGTTGAAGAAGTCGTCAAAAAAATTGGAACAGTACAAGCCAAACAGCGGCCGCCCATCACAGACCGCCGCGCCATCAGAGGCAATTAAGGGGAAAGAAAAAGATGAGAATTTTAGCTTTATTTGACGATGGCAACGGCAGCGTAAAAAAGGCACTGCCTGAGCATGATGTAGTGTCGGTAGGGATTGGGAATGCCGACATTGTGATGGATTTATCAGACTTGAAGAATATTAAAAAACTTGTCGATATGCACAAGAAAGAGCCGTTTGATTTACTGATGGCAAGCCCGCCGTGTGAATCTTGGAGCTTCGCAACAGGAGGAGATAACGGAAACGCTTACCGAGATAAAAACAGCCTAGCATTACGAACTTTTCAAAACTGGAAAAACAATCCGTATGTGGCAGTCCGTAAATTGGTTGAGCGTAACGCGCCTGAAATTCCTGCTGTCTATTCCAGATATTTTAGAAAGGGAGTGAACGGCGATTTAACAGCGTTGTTCACGGCTGAATTGGTCAAGGCTTTGGGAATCCCGTTTGTTATCGAGAATCCTCAATCATCAATGATTTTTGACAAGTTGGAGCGTGAGGGATTGAGTTTCGTGAAGAACGTGGCCTGTTATGCCGCATATAGCGATGATTTCCCGCTTAAAAGAACTGGTTTCGCTTCAGGCGTGGCGATGAATTTAAAACAGGCGAAGCGCGCGAAATTTGCATTTTGCGATTGGAAAGGAAGCAAACATATCGTGCGGTCATCCATACCTGTTGATTTAATTAAAGACATTGTGAGTTATTTTGAATAAAGAAAACAAAAGGATTAATCATGAAAATCAGAATCCGCTACATACTCGACATCATCGCAATGGCTTTGGCGATGTGGGCATTAATGACCATGATGCCGTCTGAAGCCAAAACCGCCGAAGAAACGCCGACAGTCATGGACATCCAGGCGCGCGAAGCCGAAGCCAAAGCCGCAGCCGACTACGAAAGCCCGGAATACGACCCGACACAGGGCGACGCGGAGGCAGCGCGATGACGGTGCAGGAATTGTTTAACGACATCCCACTCTGGCAAGTCGCCCACATCCTGCCCCACGAAGCGGCGCAAATCGTCGCCGAATGGTTGCACGAAGAAGCGCAACGCCGCAGCGAGGTGGAATACACCGAGAAAGAAATCGCCGATTGGGCGGCGAGAATTGGGAATATTAATTAGGTTTTAGGTAAGCGTTTATTTAAAAGAAAGGATTAAAAATGAATACATTGGAAAGTATTAAGGAGTGGTTCGGAAAAGCAGTGCCACAACCGAAGATTGAAAATCAGATGATGCAGATAGGCTGTCATTTTGAAGAGATTAAAGAGATGTGCCATGCCATGAATCTCTATTGTGACGATGTTGTTACTCAAGAATTGAGGTTCAAGACTAATCTTTTGTCATATAGACACGGTATCGAGAATATGGGCAGCAAAGAAAAAGCGGCAGTTTTGGACGCGCTTTGCGACCAAATCGTTACAGCCTGCGGCGTAGGCTACATGATGGGCTTTGATATGGCAGGCGCGTTGGACGAAGTGAATAAATCCAACTGGAGCAAATTCAAAGACGGCGTACCGGTATTTGATGAAAACGGCAAAATCGCCAAAACAGACGGCTACTTTAAGCCTGATTTGGAGAAGTTTTTAAATAAAAATAAGGAGTTATAAAAAATGGAAAATGGGATTTGGCCGAGTAATCCACGCATATCAGACTTAATCAGGCGATTGGAAGACTTGAAGGCAGAGCATGGCAACTTGCCAATAACTCACGAACCTCTGCGGGGTGGAGTTGTGTATGCCGACATAAGTGAATTTAAAGTTGCCTATGTTAGACCTAAAGAAAAACGTGAACGAACATGGTCTTACCGTATCGGAGCAGCCCAAGAAGGCGATTTTAAAGTAGTAAAAGTTTAAAGGGAAAAAGATGAAAACTTACAAAATCATGAATTACGAGCCACACGGCAGCGACGTGCAAATCGGCAAAATCATCGCAACGGCAGACGGCGAAGCAGTCCTCGAAATCAACGCCGACGGCGGCGGCAAGAAAAAGCCCTACAAGACCATCAATGCCGCACTGTATGAAGTACGAAACCGACGCGGCTGGCCGTCAGCTTATTTGGTACGCGAGGCAGCCTGATGGATATTGTTTTCCTGATTTTGGTTTTGCTGACGATTTTCGCAGTAGCCGTCGCCCTCGCCCTGTTGGTTTTATTGTGCGCGTATCTCTTATGGGCGGAAACGCAGAAAGAATACGAGCTATGAATCGAGAGCTAGAGGCCAAAAATTTTGAAGCATGGGCGCGCAAGCGCGGCATGAATCCTCAACAAAAGCCGGGCGGCGGCTACTACTCGAGAGAGACCCAAGTCGCCGCGATGGCTTGGAGCCAAAGGGCAAAAATAGGCGAGGCAGGATTTTGGATGACAACGCAAAACAGACCGCCTGAATATCAACAGATTTTATTTTTTGACGGCGAAAAAGTGCAGGCCGGTTTCTACGGCCAGCGGCGATACGAGAATTTAGAGGGGCGCAAATTCCCCGAAGCAGAGGTCACATACTGGCGGCCTTTCCCTGATACACCCTACGGCCCGATTCGGGCGGACGATTAACGAAAATGACCTATTTCCACATGGCTCCGGTATTGGAGCAAGACATACAAAAGACCCTGCCCCACGGCCTGGCCTATGTGGTTATCAGCAGCTGGCAGCGCACGGCCAACCCTGCCGCAGGGCTGGCCGATTTGGCTGCCGCTGTCAAAGCCGACAAAGAGGCGGCGCGCGCGCTTGCCGCCGTGCGAAATCTACACCTGCCCGACGGCCTCGACCTGTCGGCAGATAACGAGACCATCGAAGCCAGGGCGCAGGCTTTGGCTGCTAAGTTTGAGCAAAAAGAAATGCTGGGCATGGGCTACAAGCACATGATGGACGCAGCCGACAAAGAGGGCATCCGCTCCGCCGAAGTATTTGAGCAGCAACTGCGCAAAATCGCCAAAGCCGCCGAAAGCGACGATGAAGAGCTGCTGGCCGAAGGCATAGCCGGCATTAAAGGCCGTCTGAAAGAAAAAAAATGGTGGAAACGCCAACTCTACAAATTTATCTACCGCGTATTTGAAGCCGTCATGCGCGAATGCGGCATGGTACACCGCCGCGCCGGTTTGTATATCTCAAACGAGGCATTCAAACGCTTTGAGCAACGCAAGCTCAAGGCGCGCGCGTTTTTCGAGCAAGCCGAAGCAATCTGCGAAGAGACTGGCGAATCATTCGTCTTGGCAGAATTGTGGGAGCATTCAATGGCTAATCCTGCCATCCGCCGCATGGAGCTGATGACGCGCATGAGAGGCTTTGACGAAATCAGCCGCGTGCATGGCCACTACGGCTGCATGGTTACACTGACCTGCCCTAGCCGCTTTCACAAAAAACTGTCTAAAAACAGCGCCGACAATCCGAAATTTGACGGCAGCACGCCGCGCGATGGCGCAGACTACCTGCAAAAAGTCTGGACGCAAATCCGCGCCAATCTTGGACGCGCCGGTATCCGTATCTACGGCTTCCGCGTTGCCGAGCCGCACCATGACGCAACGCCGCACTGGCACTTGCTCCTATTCATGGAGCAGGCACACAAGGAGGCTTTCCGCCGCGTTGTCGCCAAATACGGCTGCCGCGCCGACCGCGAGGAGCTGGGATTAAATTATTTTGAGACCGACAAAGAGCGCACCGCCGAAGCGAAACGCCGCCAAGAAGCCATCATGCGCGAATCTGGCAAGAAAATCAGCCTCGCCCAACTCAAAGCCGCCATGAAGACGGAGGACGAGTTTTGGGAGAATTATTCTTTCCGCTTTTGGCAAAAATCGCGCGCGTCTGCCCGTGTTGACTTCAAAGACATCGACCCGGCCAAAGGCTGCGCCGCTGCCTATTTGGCAAAGTACGTCTCCAAAAATATTGACGGCCTGACCAACTCCGGCGAGAGCATGGGCGACGATGACGAGGCAGAGCCAGGCACATCAGCCGCCGAAACCGCAAAACGCGTCGGCGCGTGGGCTTCGCAATGGGGCATCCGCCAATTCCAACAAATTGGCGGCGTGCCGGTTACTCTTTATCGAGAGCTGCGCCGCGTCCACGTTGACGCCGAAGATTCTCTCTTGTATCGCGCCGTCCACGCGGCCGACCAGGGCGACTGGGGCAAATTTGTCGCTTTATTGGGCGGCGAAGACTACGCATTCGTTAAGCGCGCGGATTTGCCGTTGGCTTTGTACAAAGAAGAAACAGACGAGCGCAACCAATACGGCGAAGAGAAAGCCGCAATCCTGCGCGGCGTCGTCGAGCTTGAAACGGGGGAATACCTCATTTCACGCGAGAAAGAGTGGGTTTTGAAATACGGCGGCTCCGCCGCCGCTTGGACTCGTGTCAATAACTGTACGGAAATCTCCGAGGCAGATTTGGCGGCAGTTTCCGACACGATAACTTATAAGATTCCGTCAACGCCCGAAGAAATTGAGCAAACCCTCGCCGCCTGCGAGGAAATCGACGACCTGCCGAACTGGGATATTTTGCCGGATGAAAGCTGGGATTTTGATTTATATGGTTTCGACGGCGAAGAGCAAGGCAAAGGCCGTCTGAAAAAAGCCGATCAAGACAAAATCATCGCCGCCGCGCGCGAAGCCGCTGACGCGGCTCGTCAAAAATCTTTGGATATTTGGAAATTTAAAGACTACATGCGCCGCCTAGACGGACTGCGCATGGTCAAACCGCTGACCGACGACACGCCGGTCATCAAACAACAACGCCGCCAACGCTACCAACCGCGCCCACGCGTGTGGACGGTTGACGACGTCTTGGCACGAGGCCAAGAGCTGCTGGCCAAAATCGGCGAAGAATTGGAAAAATTGGATTAAAACGAGGGGCAAGGAATGAATGAATACATAACGCTTGAACAGGTCAAAGAGCTTTGGACGATACCGGGCAAAAAGCCGCCATCAACAGCCACAATCTGGCACCGCCGCCGCGCCGGTTTGATACCGCAGCCAAAGCTAGTCGGCCGAGACAACCTATACAAGCGCGAAGATGTCATCAGAATGCGAGACGAGTTTTTGGGAGGTTGAGAAAATGGGGAAAGATACAATTTTGAGAAAAATTTTAAGAAAGAAACGGATAGATATAGGAATTACACAGGAAGAAATGGCTCAAGAATTAGGAATCAGCAATGCAATGATGAGTAATTTGGAGCTGGGGAAATCGACGTCAGAGCGATTACTGATTGCAATAGTGCAAAAATATAATATTTCAGCCGACGAATTTGTAGAAATTGCATGGGAATATTTTTTAAATACAAGACGAATTATCGGGCTTCCTAAAATTATAAAAAGCCAGGAAAACAAATTAAAAACAAGTTTGTCGGAAATGGTAAAAGCCAATTTTGAACAGATTAAAAACTAGAAAATGCCGTCAAATCGACGGCATTTTTTGAATTTTTTATTTGGTATTTTATTTGGTATTAAATCAAATAATAGAAAATATACAATATAAAACAATAAATTAAAATTGAATCTGATAGCCTTCCTCTCTGCCAGATACTAAAGACACCAGCTAACGGTGTCTTTTTTCATATCTGCTCTTTTTGAATATGTTGAATATGGTTGATCTCGTCTATCCGAACAGGGTGTAATGTCTTATCAAGTATCTTACCCTAGTAACATTTTGATGAAAATTCGTGATTTATCCTAAAATCCCGATACCATTTTCCCCTGATATAAAATCTGCCCTATACGTTTATTTCATCATAATGAAAGGCCGTCTGAAAGTTTTCAGACGACCTCTTTCTTAAAACCTACCAAATCCCAAACCATTGTTTATCAGACTGCTTTTTATTGGCATTCTGCTGCTCGTGGTTTTGACGGCGAAATTGCCAAGGCGCTTGCGGATTGTCTTTTTTCCATAAGCCCTTACGTTTTTCCTTGGCTTGTTTTTGTGCGGCCGAATAGTCGGTGTAGGCGGTTTTACTTTGTTGTTTTTTGGCATAACTTACATAATGCCATGCGGCGCCATCCCGTATCTGCATTAAATTCAGGTCGATCGTGCCGACTGATACTTGTGCAACTTCGCGCTGATAGCGGTCGGCTTCAAACACGCGGACTTTGGCTTTTTTATTTAATGCGGCATCAATCAGATTGTCTCGTGATTGCGTACCATAGGCCTGATTGATTTCCGGCGCATCGATATAGGCCATGCGGATTTTGTGTTTTCGGCCGTCGCTATCGATAATGTGCATGGTATCGCCATCATGGATTTTGATAATTTTTCCGTTGTATGTGTAGGATTGTCGCGATGCCTTTTGTTTTTGTTTCTGTTCTTGCTTGGGCTCAGCTTCGGTTTTGGTGTCAGATGTGGCTTTGACGACATTTTCTCCCAGCCATTCATTGACCTTTTCCAAACCGATATTGTCGTTTTGTGCCAATGTTGCGGCAACGCTTACCCCGCTACGAATCAACTCGGTATCGCGTGAGCTGTAACCCAGTGCGCCCAAAACGGATAAAACAACAGGCAACCATTTGATAATTTTACTGATTTGCATATTTTGCCAAATTGAAGGCCGTCTGAAAGACCTGATGTACTTTCAGACGGCCTTTTAAGATTGATTAATCTTCATTAATCCTGACAAGGCAGGATGACTTTTGCACCTTCTGCCGTACCCAAAACCAACACATCGGCGGCATCACGGGCAAAAATACCGTTTTCGACTACGCCGGTGATTTTGTTGATTTCGTCTTCCATTTTCAGGGCTTGGTCGATATTGAGGCCGTGAACATCAACGATTTGGTTACCATAGAAAGTAGTATAGCCGACACGCAACTCAGGCTGTCCGCCCATGGCAAGCAGTTTGCGCGACACCAGCGAACGGGCATTTTCAACCACTTCCACCGGCAATGGGAATTTGCCCAAACGGGAAACATATTTGCTTTCATCGGCAATACAGATAAATTTATCCGATGCGCTGGCCACGATTTTTTCATTCAAATGCGCACCGCCACCGCCTTTAATCATTTGCAGCGCGTGGTTGACTTCGTCTGCGCCGTCAACATAAACCGCCAAACCCATCACATCATTCAGTGAAACTTCTGGAATTTCGTATTTTGCCAAAAGCTCGCTGGATTTTTTGGAAGTAGATACGGCGCCCTTGATTTTCTTACCGCTTTTACCCAAAGCTTCGATAAAAAAGTTAATGGTAGAGCCGGTGCCGATACCGATGTATTCATTTTCAGGAACAAATTCCACCGCTTTTTCGGCAGCAATGCGTTTGAGTTCGTCTTGAGTTGCCATGTTGTCAGTCTTTCGGTTTGAATGATGAAACGATTTTAAGCCCTTAGGCTTTAATCAGCAATACTGCCGCTTGTGCTTCAATGGCTTCCATACGCCCCAGATAGCCGAGTTTTTCGTTGGTTTTGCCCTTGATGTTGACGCAGTTTTCAGGCAAGCCCAAATCTGCGGCAATATTGGCGCGCATGGCCGGAATATGTGGCGCGAGTTTGGGTTTTTGCGCAATCACGGTCGTATCGACATTAACCACCTTCCAACCCAATGCCTGCACGCTTTGATAAGCCTCACGCAACAGCACACGGCTGTCTGCATCTTTGAACTCGGCGGCAGTATCAGGAAAATGGCTGCCGATATCGCCCAAACCGGCCGCGCCCAACAGGGCATCGGTAATCGCATGCAAAAGCGCATCGGCATCGGAATGACCCAGTAAGCCCTTTTCAAACGGAATGTTGACGCCGCCGAGTATCAAATCTCGCCCTTCAACCAACTGATGGACATCGTAGCCCTGTCCGACACGGATATTCATATTATTTCCTTAAATAATGGGTTTTGATTGTTCAGACGGCCTTGAGCAACAATCTGACAATGTATTCGTCTTGCGGCAGCGTCAATTTTAAATTGCGCGTATCGCCCTGCACCAAGCGCGGCCGGATACCCAGTTTTTCAACCGCTGACGCTTCATCCGTAATCTCACTCAAATCATCAACCGATAAGGCGCGATTTAATAAGGCCGTCTGAAAAAGCTGCGGCGTTTGCGCCTGCCATAATCCTGCACGTGCAACGGTTTCATCAATATGATGACTGCCGTCTGCCCGCTTGAGCGTATCAGCCACCGGTATGGCCAGAATGCCACCTTCATCATTCTCGCCTGCCTCATCAAGCAAACGCGTTAACGCTTCGGCAGGCAGACAACAACGAGCGGCATCATGAACCAAAATATTGTCTTGCGCCTCGGCCAAACCTTGTTCTAATAGAGTAGATACGCCGTTGCGTACCGTTTCGGCACGACTTGCACCGCCCACTCGGAAGACACGCACTTTCTCAGACAGGGCCGTCTGAAAAACCGAATCTTCCGGCGAAAGAATAACGGCAATTAAATCTATGCGTGAGTGTTGCTCAAAAATTTCTATGGTGTGTTGCAATACGGTTTTACCATTGATTTCAACATATTGTTTGGGTTTTCCCGCGCCAAATCGCGCCCCGACACCGGCAGCGGGAATCAAAGCGATATTGCGGCGCATCATGCTGACGCTCCGGCATCGGCCTCATCCGGCGTTTCAGCCTTGCGCCATACGCATGCTTCGCCCAAATCGTCCAAATATTTTTCATGTGCGGCCAGCTCGTCCGCATCGGCTTTGATGACTTTCAACTGCGATGTACGTTTGGTTTCCGCAATAATGGTTGGTTTGACTTCGCCCTCTTCTTCCACCTCTCCGCCCATCAGGTCGAACTGCTGACGCGTCATGGCAAGATAGACTTCACCCAAAAGCTCGCAGTCGATTAACGCGCCGTGCAAGACACGTTTGCTGCGGTCAACGGAAAAGCGGTTACACAAGGCATCCAAGCTTGCCTTTTGCCCCGGAAACATTTCACGCGCCATGGCCAGCGTGTCGGTGACTTTACAACCCAGTTCCTCAATAGAAGGCAAACCCATGCGGCGGAATTCCATATTCAGGAAGCCGACGTCAAACTTGGCGTTATGGATAATCAGCTCTGCGCCACGTATGAAGTCGGCAATCTGTTTACCCACTTGGGCAAACGGCGGCGCATTCTTCGCTTCCAATACTTCAATCGTCAAACCATGCACCTTCGCTGCTTCCTCCGGCATATCGCGTTCCGGGTGGACATATAAATGAAGGTTGGAGTCGGTCATTTGGCGGTTGATCATTTCCAAGCCGGCAAATTCGACCAGACGGTCGCCGTTTTCAGGATAAAGGCCCGTGGTTTCCGTATCGAGGATAATCTGACGTTGGCTCATGGTTGGTGGTTTCTGCAATTATCAAAACGTCCTGAATCATACTGAAGGCCGTCTGAAATGTATAGTCAGCAAAACTTTAGCTGCTT